>JACCTM010000171.1 GCA_013812385.1 Geodermatophilaceae bacterium
CTGGGTGCGGAGAAGCTGCATGGCATCGGAGATGCGGCACGCAACCGGATTCGTGAGCTGTCGGAGTCCTACGGTCTTGATCTCGATCCGGACGTGCTGGTCGAGGACCTCGGCGTGGGGGATCGGCAACGGGTCGAGATCGCCAAGGTCCTCTACCGGGGCGCTCGGATCCTGATCCTCGACGAGCCGACGGCAGTTCTGGTCCCGCAGGAGGTCGATGAACTCTTCGACAACCTGCGCGAGCTCAAGAGTGAGGGCCTGACGGTCATCTTCATCTCGCACAAGCTCGACGAGGTCCTGTCGGTGGCCGACGAGATCACGGTGATTCGCCGGGGCAGCACCGTGGCCACCGTCGACCCGAAGCAGACATCGGCCCGTGAGCTGGCCGAACTCATGGTCGGCAGCGAATTGCCGACCCCGGAGACCCGCGAGTCAACGGTGACCGAGACCGTCCGGTTGTCCGTACGCGACCTGAACCTCGCCGGCTCCGGGCAGCGGCGCCTGCTTGCCGACATCGGCTTCGACATCCACGAGGGTGAGGTGCTCGGCCTGGCCGGAGTCGAAGGCAACGGACAGGCCGAGCTGGTCGAGACGATCATGGGGATCCGCACTCCGACGAGCGGGCGGATCACTCTCGGCGAGCTCGACGTGACCGGCTGGTCGACCGCTCGGCGCCGTGAGGCCGGGATCGGCTACATCCCCGAGGACCGACATCGGCACGGGCTGCTCCTCGAAGCGCCGTTGTGGGAGAACCGCATTCTCGGGCATGACAGCGGCCCGCCCAGCACGAAGGGCCCCTGGATCGATCGCCAGGGTGCGCGTACGGACACCAGCCGGATCGTGGAGGAGTACGACGTCCGTACCCCCGGCATCGACGTACTGGCCTCCGCGCTGTCCGGCGGTAACCAGCAGAAGCTGATCGTCGGCCGTGAGATGAGCGGCAGTCCGGTGCTGCTGATCGCCTCGCATCCCACCCGCGGGGTCGACGTCGGCGCGCAGGCCGCGATCTGGGAACACATCCGCAACGCCCGGCGACTGGGGCTGGCAACGTTGCTGATCAGCGCCGATCTCGACGAGTTGATCGGCCTGTCCGATCGGCTGATGGTCATCTTGCGGGGCCGGCTGATCGGCGAGTTCGATCCCTCCGAAGTCACCCCGCAGCAACTCGGATCGGCGATGACCGGTGCGGCTGCGGGCGCTGCTACATCCTCGGACGACGAGCCGTCGACAACCGCGCAGGAGCCACGATGAACGGGCGAGTGCGAGCGGCCCTGATCGGCCTGGCCGCACCGGTCCTGGCGATCACCTTCTCGATCCTCGTCACCAGCTTGATCCTGGTGGCAACCGGCGACCCGTTCGGACTGACCTGGCAGACGGTGCTCGACGTGGGTCTGCGGCCACGAAGCATCGCCCAGATCCTCAATCTGGGCACCATCTACTACCTGTCGGCGCTGGCGGTGGCCATCGGCTTCCGGATGAACCTGTTCAACATCGGAGTGGATGGGCAGTACCGGGTGGCTGCCTTCGCCGCTGCCATGGTCGCGGGCAATCTCAGCCTGCCGTTCCCGCTCTCCATCGTGCTGGCGGTCATCGTGGCCGGGATCACCGGCGGGCTGTGGGCTGGGATCGCCGGCTACCTCAAGGTCAAACGCGGGGTCAACGAGGTCATCTCCACGATCATGCTGAACGCGATCGCCACCGGCCTGGTCGCCTTTCTGCTCCGTCAGTTCGGCGAAGCCCGCGGCAACGACATCACGACGCCGGTCATCGCCGAGGGTTCCCGGGCGCCCGGAATCGACCTGATCCCAGGGTCCACCGAACCGGTGAACAGTCTCATCGTCCTGGCGATCCTGGCCGGCATCACGTACTGGATCGTGCTCAACCGCACCAGGTTCGGCTTCCGGTTGCGGGCCACCGGCCGTTCCCAGGGCGCGGCTGTGGCCAGCGGGATCGACGTCAAGCGGATGGTCATCACCTCGATGCTGCTCTCCGGTGGGATGGCCGGAATGGTCGGACTCCCACTGGTCTTCGGTGAGTCCTATTCCTTCGGGCTGACCTTCCCTGGCGGGCTCGGGTTCACCGGGATCGCGGTTGCCCTGCTGGGCCGCAACCACCCGATGGGGGTTGCCTTCGGAGCGCTGCTGTTCGCCTACCTCGAGGTTGCGGCCAATCCGCTGCAGATCATCGCCGATGTGTCGCCAGAGATCATCACGATCATGCAGGGCGTCATCGTCCTGGCGGTCGTGATCTCCTACGAGCTGGTGCGCCGCTACCGCGTTCGCGACGAGCAGCAACGCGTCGCCAAGGCGTTGGCTGCCGGCGAGCCGGGCGGCAGCGCTGACGGCATCGGCGGCCAGAGTCCACCTCGTGAACCGGAGAGGACGTCGGCATGAGTGCCACCGGTTTGCAGGTGGGGACCGAACGCGAGCCGGCCACGACCAGGCGGCGCCGCATCCTGCCTCGGGCACTGCTGGCTGTTGCCGGATTGCTGTTCCTGCTCTCGTTGGTACGGGTGATCACCGGCGCCAACGACATCGACTCCGCCGGGACCTTGAGCGCGACGATCGGGTTGGCCGTACCCATCGCCATGGCTGGTCTGGGCGGCCTGTGGGCCGAACGCGCCGGTGTGGTCAACATCGGGCTCGAAGGGATGCTGATCCTCGGCACGTTCGGGGCGGGCTGGGCCGGATACCAGTGGGGCGCTTGGGCCGGCGTCGTTGCCGGGGTCCTGCTGGGTGCCATCGGTGGGCTTGTCCATGCCGTGGCCACCATTACCTTCGGCGTGGACCACATCGTCTCCGGCGTGGCGATCAACATCCTCGGTCTCGGCGCCACCCAATACCTCGCCGCAGTCGCCTTCGAGGGCGTACCGGGCGGGGGATCGACCCAGTCGCCGTCCGTGCCCGACCTGCCCGCACTGACCGTTCCCGGTGTGGCCGACGGGCTGGGGACGATCGCCGACAAACAGTGGTTCTTCGTCTCCGACGTCGCCGCTGCCCTGCGTGCGCTGACCGACAACGTCTCGGTGCTCACGATCATCGCCGTCCTGCTTATCATCGGGACCTACATCATCTTGTGGCGCACTGCATTCGGGCTACGCCTGCGCTCCTGCGGGGAGAACCCTGCGGCGGCCGAGACCCTCGGAGTCAACGTCTACAAGTACAAGTACATCGCGGTACTCGTCTCCGGCGGGATGGCCGGACTCGGTGGAGCCTTCTTGGCCATCGTGGCCTCGAGTTCCTACCGGGACGGGCAGACCGGGGGTCGGGGCTTCATCGGGCTGGCCGCCATGATCTTCGGCAACTGGCGGCCGGGTGGACTGGCCGCTGGAGCGGGTCTGTTCGGTTACACCGATGCCCTCCGGTTGCGCAGCGGAGGTACATCCGTGCATGCGCTGCTGCTCGTGCTCGTCTTCTTGATGGTTGTCATCGCGGCCTGGCAGATCTATCGCAAGCAGCCCCCGATCCGGCCGATCGTCACCGGCGGGTTCGCCGCCCTGATCCTGATCTGGTTCCTGCTCACCGATGTAGTGCCGGCGGACTTCACCGGGATGACGCCGTACGTCGCAACGCTTCTCGTTCTTGCACTGGCGTCTCAACGATTGCGAATGCCGGCGGCCGACGGGGTGATCTATCGACGAGGCGAGGCGGGCTAAGTGCCCCAGATCGATTGGGATGCGCTGACCGCCGCCGCGGTGGCTGCGATGGGCCACGCGTACGCCCCGTACTCGAACTTTCCCGTCGGTGCCGCAGCGCTGGTCGACGACGGCCGGATCGTGTCCGGCTGCAACGTCGAGAACGCCTCGTACGGGCTCGGGCTGTGCGCCGAATGTGGTCTGGTCAGTGCGCTGCACGCCAGCGGCGGCGGTCGCCTGGTGGCGCTGGCCTGTGTCGGCGGCGACGAGCAGCCGCTGATGCCCTGCGGTCGCTGCCGGCAGCTGCTCTGGGAACAGGGGGGAGCGGAGATGTTGCTCAAGACCGATCGCGGGATCCTGCCCATGACCGATGTGCTGCCCGACGCCTTCGGCCCTGACGATCTCCTGGCCGCCCGGCCGAAGGCCGGCACGTAGTGGACGCGATTGATGTCATCCGGGCCAAGCGGGACGGGCTCATCCTGACCGACGAGCAGGTCGACTGGGTCATCGATGCCTACACACGGGGAGCGGTCGGCGACGAGCAGATGGCTGCGCTGCTCATGGCGATCGTGTTTCGCGGAATGGCAACCTCCGAACTCGCCCGCTGGACCGCCGCGATGATCGATTCTGGCGAGCGGATGCAGCTGGGCGATCTCGGCCGACCGACCGCGGACAAGCACTCGACCGGAGGCGTCGGCGACAAGATTACCTTGCCGTTGGCTCCGCTGGTGGCTGCCTGTGGAGTCGCCGTACCGCAGTTGTCCGGCCGGGGTCTGGGGCATACCGGGGGCACCCTCGACAAGCTCGAGTCGATCCCGGGCTGGCGCGCCGACGTGAGCCACGCCGACTACCTCGCCCAGCTGCGCAACGTCGGCGCAGTGGTCTGCGCCGCGGGGGAGACCCTGGCGCCGGCAGACAAGAAGCTGTACGCGCTGCGCGACGTCACCGGCACAGTGGAGTCCATCCCGCTGATCGCCAGCTCGATCATGAGTAAGAAGATCGCCGAAGGGGCCGGGGCGCTGGTCCTGGACGTCAAGGTCGGCTCGGGTGCGTTCATGAAAACCGTCACCGACGCCACCGAACTGGCCCGCACCATGGCCAGGATCGGCACTGAGGCCGGTGTACGCACCGTCGCCTTGGTCACCGCCATGGACCGGCCACTGGGCCGATCGGCCGGCAACGCCGTCGAGGTTGCCGAGGCGGTCGAGGTCTTGGCCGGTGGGGGTCCCGCCGACGTCGTCGAGCTCACCGTCCGGTTGGCCGCGGAGATGTTGGCTGCGGCCGGCGTCGAGGGGGTCGACCCATCAGCGGTGTTGTCCAGTGGTAAGGCGTTGGACACCTGGAAGGCGATGATCACCGCCCAAGGTGGCGACCCGGACGCCGGCCTGCCCGTGGCCCGGGAGCAGCACGTCGTACCCGCACCGGCCACTGGTCGGCTGACCCGCCTGGATGCCTACAGCGTGGGTGTTGCTGCCTGGCGGCTCGGGGCCGGCCGGGCGCGCAAGCAGGATCCGGTCTCAGCCACAGCTGGGGTCACCTGGTCGGCCGGATTGGGAGACGAGGTCCGGGAAGGTGAACCGCTGCTCGTCCTGCACACAGACGATGCCGATCGCATCCCGCGGGCACTGGACGCGCTGGAGGGCGCGATCGGGATCGACACCGACGACGAGTTATTGCCGCTGATCGTGGACCGCATCGCCGCCGACTGATCGGACCCTCGCCCCTACGGTCACCCGAACCCGATCCTGATGTCGTAGGAAAGCGGAGAACGCGCGCGGCTCGTCCCCTGCCAAGCTGCGACATCTGAATTGGCCCACGCGCGAGGGTTCACCGAATGACGGACCCGGAAGAAACCGCCTGGGCGTAGAGGAGGTCATGCGCGTACGGGAGGCTGAGCTCATGGCAACTGAATCGCCGGACCTGGACTATGAGCCGGCCACCTCAACGACACCTCAGACCGATGTAGCGATCAGCGTTCGGGGTCTGCGCAAGACCTACGGCGACCACGAGGCCGTCGCTGGCGTCGATCTCGACATCGCCCGCGGTGAGATCTTCGCCCTGCTCGGCCCCAACGGCGCCGGCAAGACCACGACGGTGGAGATCCTCGAGGGCTACCGCCGCCGCGACGCCGGAGAGGTCAGCGTGTTGGGCGTCGACCCGGCGAAGGCAGACGCCCGATGGAAGTCCCAGATCGGCATCGTCCTGCAGGGCAAGGGCGGCGACAGCGAGCTGACCGTCGCCGAGACCGTACGAGTGCAGGCCTCCTACTTCGCCGACCCGCGACCGGTCGAGGAGGTCGTCGGCCTCGTGGGTCTGACCGAGAAGCTAAAGGCCAGGGCCAGCTCGCTGTCCGGTGGCCAACAGCGCCGACTAGACGTCGCACTGGGCATCGTGGGACGACCCCGCCTGCTGTTCCTGGACGAGCCGACGACCGGCTTCGACCCCGAAGCCAGGCGTCAGTTCTGGGAGCTGATCCGTCAACTTCGCGCGCTCGGTACGACCATGCTGCTCACCACGCACTATCTCGACGAGGCCGAGGCGCTGGCCGACCGGGTAGGCGTCATTGCCGCCGGTCGCATCGTCGAAGTAGCTGTCCCCGCCGAACTCGGCGGCCGTCACCTCGCCCCCGCCCGGGTGCGCTGGGTCGAGGACGGGCGGCAGCGTGAGGAGACCACGGCAACCCCGACCGCGGTGATCCAAGAATTGAGCAAGCACTTGGGCGGGGAGATCCCTGAACTGTCGGTGCTGCGTCCCAGCCTCGAGGACATCTACCTCCAGATGATCGAAGAACCAGCGTGAGCACCACGTCACCGAAAACCGAGAACCCCGATTCGCGGCCAGCCATGGCCAGCGACCGAGCGGAGCTCCCCCCGACCGGACAGGTGTACGCGGCGCGGTCGCGGGTCGAGATCCTGGAGTTCTTCCGGCAGAAGGAAGCTCTCGTCTTCACCCTGATCTTCCCGTCGATGCTGCTGCTCATCTTCGGTGCCGTGCTCAACTTCGAACTCGCGCCCGGGCTGACCTTCGTGCAGTACTTCATGGCCGGAATGGTTGCCTCGGGAGTGCTGGCCTCTGGTTTCCAGAACCTTGCGATCACCATCGCGATCGAACGCAGTGAAGGCCGCCTGAAACGGCTGTCCGGGACACCGATGCCCAAGTCCGCCTATTTCGTCGGCAAGATCGTGCAGGTCATCGTGGTCGGGGTTGCCACGATTGCCCTGTTGTTCGTGGTCGGGGTGGTCGTGTACGGCGTCGACCTCCCGTCGACCGCTGCCAAATGGGCGACCCTGGTGTGGGTCACCCTGTTGGGCCTTGCTGCCTGCTCGTTGCTGGGCATCGCATTCTCCAGCGCGATCAAGAACGGTAAGTCCGCACCGGCCATCGTCACACCGATCGCCTTGGTCCTGCAGTTCACCTCGGGCGTCTTCTTCGTGTTCACCGATCTGCCTGACTGGATGCAGAACTTCGCCGCGATCTTCCCCCTCAAGTGGCTGACGCAGGGGATGCGGGCCGCCTTCCTGCCCGACTCCTTCGCGGCTCAGGAAGCCGCCGGTTCCTTCGAACTGGGCAGGGTCGCCCTCGTCCTGGGTGCCTGGACCATTGCCGGAATGGTCCTGAGCATCCTGGTCTTCCGGTGGAGAGACCGCGCCGACGGCTGAATCACGCCGAGCAAGACCGCTGAGGAACTCCAGGACCGTGGCATTGAACCTCTCCGGCGCCTCGGAGTTGAGGCCGTGCCCCACCTCTGGCAGCACAACGAGGCGTGAACCGCGGATCTGTGCGTGCAAGTCCTCGGCGACGTCCATCGCCTCGGCCAGGACCTCTGGCGGAGCCGAGTCCGCGTACACGGTCGCCAGGAAGCCCGGGCCCCACTCGTCCACCGGCCGATCTAGGACCTCACTCACCCACCGCGTGCGCCGGTTGAGCTCATCAGGCGGCAAGGAACCGGCCCATCCGGCATACGCCGAGGCCAGGATCAGGCTTTCGGCGATCTCTGGATGATGGCGGTAGAGCGCCAGTGCGTACATCGACCCGAATGAGAGTCCGCAGACATGCGCACACTGCACACCCAGCATCGCCAGGAAGCCAGCGAGGCTGTCGGAGAAGTCCTGCAAGGTGAATCCGTCCGAGGGGTCGTCGGACTGTCCGCATCCGGGACAGTCAACGGCGATGACGTCGAAGGTGGCAGACAGCCGGTCCAGCTGGCTTCGCCACTCGCGGCTGTCGCTGAAGGCGCCATGGAGCAGCAGCAGCGGCTCCCCTGACCCCGCTCGACGATAGGCGATCCGAAGCCCGCAGACGTCGACCCGCCGGACCGGAGTGACCATGCGGAGCAGCATGCGCCGACGCGATGGAGCCGACAAGTGGCTGCGCCCTGCCGGTTTCGCGGACGTCGGACTGGTTCCACCCGAGCGAGCGATAGCGTGCGGCACATGCAACATGCGCTCGACGAGGTGTCGATCCGCCGAGTCCCGAAGGTCCTGCTGCACGATCACCTGGACGGTGGTGTGCGTCCGGCGACGGTTGCCGACCTCGCGGCCCAGGTCGGGTACCCGGACCTCCCGACCAGCGACCCGGCCGAACTCGCGGCCTGGTTCCGTGACGCCGCTGGCTCCGGTTCGTTGGAGCGGTATCTGGAGACTTTTGTCCATACCGTCGGGGTGATGCAGACCCGGCAGGCACTGAAGAGAGTCGCGGGCGAATGTGCTGTGGACCTCACCCGGGACGGTGTGGTCTATGCAGAGGTGCGATTCGCCCCGGAACTGCATGTCGACCGGGGTCTGGAACTCACCGACGTTGTGGAGGCCGTGCTGGCCGGCTTTGCCGCCGGAGCGGCGGAAGCCGCGACAGCCGCCGATACTTCCGGAGGGGGCGATGGGCATCGGATCCGGATCGGTGTGCTGCTGACCGCGATGCGCCATGCTGCCCGGTCACGCGAGATCGCGGAGCTGGCCATCACCTACCGCGACCGCGGTGTCGTCGGGTTCGATATCGCGGGGGCGGAGGCCGGATTTCCGCCCACCCGGCATCTCGATGCCTTCGAATACATGCGCCGGGAGAACGGTCACTTCACGATCCACGCGGGAGAGGCCTTCGGGCTGCCCTCGATCTGGGAGGCCCTGCAGTGGTGCGGGGCGGACCGTCTCGGTCACGGCGTACGGATCGTCGACGACATCACCGTCGACGACGACGGTACGGCGACGCTGGGCCGGCTGGCCGCCTATGTACGCGACAAGCGCATTCCCTTGGAGATGTGCCCGTCCTCCAACGTGCAGACCGGTGCGGCCGCCAGCATCGCCGAACACCCGATGGGGTTGTTGCGTCGCTTGGGATTTCGGGTCACGGTCAACACCGACAACCGGCTGATGAGCGACTGCAGTATGACCTCGGAGATGCTGGCACTCGTGGATGCGTTCGGCTACGACTGGCAGGATCTGCAGTGGTTGACCGTCAACGCGATGAAGTCAGCCTTTCTGCCCTTCGACGAGCGATTACGCCTGATCAACGACGTGATCAAGCCCGCGTACGCCGCTCTGATCGAGAGTCCCGCCTCGTCAGGCTGAGTTGGCCATGCCGGATGGCGGTGGCCCCGCTAGTTGACTCCACTGCTCCACCGAAGACGTGAGCAGCAGTGCGACGATGGCGAAACCGGCCACGGCGGCACCTAGGAGCACGGCAGCCAGCGGGGTGAAGCCGAGGCTGATCTGTATCCCGATCAGCAGCAGGCCAGCGGCCCCTCCGGCTAGCGCCAGCAGATGATAGTAAGAGCTGACTGCGGCCAGGGTCGCTCCGGTCAGCATCATAAACGTCACCACCGCGAGCATCACGATGACACCCATGCCATTGGACGTGGTCCCGAAGCTCTCGGCCAGCGCCCAGCTGACCACGGCCAGGAGGCCGACTAGCACCGCCATCAGGTAGCCGAGCACGATCGCGACCACCAGCTGGCTCGGCCGCGACTGCCGCCGGATCGGTTCAGTCATGCCAGCGGACGGCGCCGCTCACCTTTTCCGCGACCTCGTCCCAGGCGGAGGCCATCGCGGCGGTGTCGGCGGGGGCCAAGGACTTTCCCACTCCGCGTTGACTTTCGACCAGGGCGCGGCCTAGCGGAGTCGTCGGCCGGATGAGTTCGTCGACGCTGTCCAAGTCGGCGTACTCCGCGACGTCGAGCACGCCGTCGAAGGAATGCGCCAGGCGCGAGTAGTCGAAGACGTCGGTGCTGTCACCGCGGCTGAACAGCTCAGAGATCTCGGCGAGGTCATAGCGGTCCTCTTCGGCCGGCAGCGCAGGGACGTCACTGTCCACCACATCGGGCCAGGTCGCGATGTCGCGCAGGTCATGTGGGTTCTTGCTACGGATGAAGGCACCGAGCCCGTCGGCCGAGCGAAAGAGATAGACGGTCTGCTTTCTGCCGAGGAAGCGCGGCGCATCCTCGACGTAGCAGCGCAGGGTCAGCCCGCTGCCCTCGGGAAGGGTGAGCTCCACTGGGAGGATGCCCACCGATTCCCAGAACTCGGTCGCCTCGTCGACCTCGTCGGCATCGGCTTCCCATGCCGTGCTTGGCAATTGAATGACGGCGGTACCGGTGACCGGTTCCTCGATGAGGACGTCGTCGTCATCGCTCTCGAGGGCGTGGCGGTCGGCATCCTCCACTTCCCGCCCGAGCTTGGCGGCCGCCGCGCGGCGTTTGACGCGTTCCTCGGCGACCTTTCCGGTCTGCTGCGCCTCCCGGGCCACCAACTCCTTCTCCTCGGCCTCGAGAACCGAGACGTCGACCTTCGGCCAGCGGATCCGCTTGCCGAGCCGGGTGAGCACCGTCTCCCAGTGTTCGTCGACGGCCCTGCCGACCTGGTTCCAGGAGTTCTCGCCCTCGCGGCCGACGAAGGCATCGGCTCCCATGGACAGCAGCGCGATCTCGGGTACCTGCTCGAGGTCGCGGACGATCCGGGTCGCCGCGCAGCACTCGGCGATCCGGCTGACGATGTCGATGGTGTCGGCGACCTCGCCCACCGACCAGCGGTCCGGATTCTCGGTGACCAACTCGTACATGCCGTCGAGGTCGTAGCGATGGTCGTCGTCCGGCGTCAGGTCCCGAGCGGGAAGTGTGGCCACCACCGGCCACACCGGATGGTCGTCCAGGTCGTGCTCGGTGGCCGTGCGGGCATAGGCGGCCAACTCGCGCTCGGACTTGAATACGTGCAGTCGCCCCTCGGCGCCGAGGAAGGCCTGCCACTGCTCGC
>JACCTM010000240.1 GCA_013812385.1 Geodermatophilaceae bacterium
GTATCGGGGTTGATGTAGGAGACGGCGAAGCGGACGTCCCCGCCTCGGTAGTCGCCGCCACCACCCCAATAGCCGCCGCCGTCGTGACTGGCGAATGCCGCAGCCGAACTGAAGGCCATGACTGCGATGAACATGGAGGCGATCCATGTTGTGCGTGTGATTGAGCGCATGCGCGTCTCCTCTTGATCGTTCGGGCGCGGAAAGTCGACTTCAACGACCGGCCCAGCCGCCTAGATGGCAGGCTTTCCTCTGTATACGTACGGCGATGGTTTATCATTCAATCATGTGACATAGATCACAGAGGAGCCCGGCGGGCCGCACAGCTACCTAGCCACCGCCGGTTGCTCGGAGTCGGCGAGTTACTCGGAGTCGGCGAGCAATTCGCGCAGCCTGTCGACCTCTTCGGTCTGGGCTCGCTCGATCTCCTCGGCGAGGGCGATCGCGTCCGCGGAGGCGCCGTCCTGCTGTTCAGTCTGGGCCATCTGGATCGCGCCGGTGTGGTGATCGATCATGGCTTCGAGGAACATCTCGTCGAACGCGGGTCCGTCGGCGGCCTCGAGGTCGGCCAGTCGCTCGTCGGTGAGCATCCCTGGCATGTCACCCGTGCCACCGGAGCCACCGCCCATCCCGCCCATGTCCTCGGGTACGGGCTCGCCCCATTGCTTCGGTGGAGTCGTGTTGCTGGGATCAGGCGACTCGTCCTCTATACCGGGCCGGTGAGCATTGCAGCGCTGGCAATCCTCGCGGTCACCGGCGACACCGGAAGGGAACAGACTGTTCAGGCCGCTGCGTGACACGGGAGGAGGCCGCCGTCCGGCTGGAGGCCAAGGAGGGCTACGTCGTGGCCGATGACGGCTCGCATCTCCAGTTCCTGTGGGAACGGATGCAACGCCAGTATCCGGGCATCGGCTCCGATATGGCCACCAGGCACATTGTGGATCACTTCTTGGCCGGACCTGATCAACACCTCAATGCCTACCGCGCTGTGTACACCTATCCGATCGAGAACAGACTCTCCCGACTGGCCGAGTCGTCGGTACCGGTGTTCCTGCTGTCCGGGTCCGGCGACTGCATCAAGGACATTCACGATCGCACCAGCCGATTCCTACCCCAAGCCAGCGTGAGAACGCTGAATGGCTTGACGGACTTCGCGATGGACGAGGACCCGCGTGCGTTCACCGAGGCGGTCGAGATCTTCCTGCGCGAACGGATTCAGACGTGAACGACCCTGCGCTGTGGCCCCCGGTAGACCCTCAGCAATCCGATGCCATCCGTGTCGTCGATGAGTACTTGCAGGCGATGGAAAACCGGGACCTGTCAACGGCCGCCGGGTTCTGGGGTGACTCCGTTGAGATCATCGCGGTCGGAGGCGTTCGATACACCGACCTGGCGAGCATGGCCGCCGGTACGGCCGGGCGATACCAAAGGGTGGCAAGACACGGACCTCCTATCTGCACTGGGCTGACGGTGATCAGACCCGGGTCGCGAGTCAGGGCACTCTCTACGGCCGGCTCAGCGACGGCGCAGAGTTCCATGACGTCCGTTATCTGGACCTGTTCACGCTCGTGGATGGCCAGACCTGTCGGCAGGAGTTCTACAACGACTTTGGGGGCTGACTCCGCGACGATGACCAATCGGAGGTCCGCCTCGACCCGCTCGTCGGGGTGACCCTCGGTGTGGAGCTGATCACTCGACTTTGGAGTAACCGTCCAGTCGGCCCAGAAGCAGAGCACCGATGGCTTCCCGTATCTCCGGTGCGTCCGGCTGCGTGCGCGGGCGAAAGCGGCGTACCACCTGCCCGTCTCCCGCGATCAGGAACTTCTCGAAGTTCCAGTGCACGTCGCCGGCTTCGCCCGAGTCGTCCGGCAGCAAGGTGAGGTGCTCATAGATCGGGTCGCGCCCGGATCCGTTCACGTCAATCTTCGCCGAGAGCGGGAACGTCACGCCGTACGTGGCAGAGCAAAACTCCTGGATCTCCTCCGCCGAACCGGGCTCCTGGCCACCGAACTGGTTGGTCGGAAAGCCGAGCACGGTAAACCCGCGGCCGCCGAACTCCTCGTGCAGCTCCTCCAACTTCGAATACTGAGGCGTCAAGCCACACTTGCTGGCCACATTGACGACGAACGTGACCTTCCCGTCAGTCAAAGCTCCGAACGTCGTCTGCTCGCCGTCGATCGTCGTCATGGGCAGCGCCTTCAGTTCGATCATGGGTCGTCTCCTCGCATCTATCGGCCACACGGTCACGCCGCCGGCTCGCTGTGATGCGACCGATCTCGGGTCGCAGTTGGGTCAGCGTGAGGTCGCTGCGAGGTATTCCATGTGTCCGCCCGGACCCGAGGCGGTGTGAGGGATCGCGACGTTGCCCTCGCGGGAATGATGTCCGCCGGGGGGCCGCTGGGGGGTATTCCTGCGCCGGAAGTCACGTCTACGGCACTAGCCGAACGCTGTTTGCGTTAACCCTTGCTCAGGCTGCGTACCGGTCGCGTTCGACGACGAAATAGCCAGTGGCCGTGTTCGATTCGATGAACTCCGGCAGTAGCGGGACTGACCCAGGAAACTCCCGCTAGGTGATCTTCGAAGTCGGCAGGCACCTGCACTCGCCGAATTTCAAGTCCCTCCGGCGCGAGGTCAGTGGTCATCGGCAGACCGTGAACCGTTGCAGCACAACCGGTGAACAGGCCGACTCCCCCCTTGCGGGAGACGATGCCGGTCTTTCAGGTCGCGGCAAGAGGACGTAGCGCAGCAGCACCCCGGCGTGCACGGTGATGTTGTTCACGCCCTGCTCGAACTGCTTGACCAGCGTGTCGCGGTAGATCTCCCCAGGTCAGGTCTTCGGCCTTGCCATTGACCTCTTCCAGCGCCTGGTAGGCCCCCGCGGGTCGTGCCCGGCAGTACGGGACGTGGAACGTCTCTCTCGGGAGTAGTGCCGTCAGCGCGCTACCGGCGTGGCATACGTCGTGGTGCGTTCACGCAC
>JACCTM010000260.1 GCA_013812385.1 Geodermatophilaceae bacterium
CGATCGTTCAGGGGAGATGCGTTTCCGGGACGCCTGGAGAAGGTGGTGGGGGGCGTGGCTGGAACCACGGAACCGGTCAGGCCACCTCCACCACCAGTACCCCACCGTCGTCGGCCTGCTGGGCCGATCCAGGGCGGATCGTGACGGTCACTTCGCCATTGGCAGCCTGCGTCTCGACATCGTAGCCGCCGCCCGGAACGAGGCCGGTGACCAGGTGCCGGGCCGTCCCGGCGGGCGCGGCGTAGGTCAGCTCGCCAACCTCGACGCCAGCGTCGACCGGAAAGAGGACAGCCGTACCCGCAACCACGGCACCCACGAACGGCGTGCCGGCGCCGCTCTCGACAAGCGTGATGGGATCGGCCGCGGTCCCGGCATCCGCCCCCTGGAGCACGTGCAGGAAGCGGGTCTCACGCGGACCGCCCGGCGCCTCCACCCGGAGCCGGAATTGCATCGGCTCGCCAACGGCCACCTCGCCGGCTTCCTCCAGGGTCTCGGCCGGTTCGGCGGCAATCTCGGCATCGGCTGGGAGCAGGGTGGTGACGACCAGCTGTTGCCCACCAGCCGTCGTCATCGTCGCGACGCTGCCGGCGACCGTGGCTTCCGCCGGCAGGTTGAGCCAGAAGCGCTTGAAGCGGCCTTCGGCTTTCGACGCCGCCCGGTCGTAGACAACGATGTGATCAGGCTGGAGCCACACGATCGAGCGGCTGGCATGGGCGATGTCGGTCGACAACTCCACCTCCGAGTTATAGAGGTTGGTGGCGTCGCCCAAGGCGTAGACGTAGTCATCGCCGATGCTCTGGCCGAGGATGACCGGATCGCCACCAGCCACGATCATCCACTGCGAGCCACGCTGCCACAGGTCGTAGCGGTAGTCGTCCGGCGAGTTGTGGTCGGGAGGGTCGTTTTCAAGGGCCAGCGTGTTGTGGTAATCCGAACTGCCAATGTTGAAGCCGTAGCCGGTGCGCTCCTTGGTCAGCCACTCGCCCGCCCGGTAGAACTCGAACTGGTTGCCATCGGCATGCTGGTGGTCGACCGTGCTCCAGCCCAGCGCATAGGTGAACCAGGTGGCGTCTTCCTCCCAGCTCGTCCGGACGAGAAGGCGGCCAATCCCAGGCGCGAAATGCGCCAGGGGCAAGGTTGGACGGGGATCGGCCCCGGCCGGCGCGTCCGGGTCGAAGAGCAGGAAGTAGAACATGCCGATGTGCGTGTCCTGCATGCCAAAGGAGACGCGATAGGCGAGGGCGTCGGCGCCGCCAGCCTGGAGGTGTGTCTGGATCCAGCGGATGGTGTCCAGGCGCACGGCGTTGCCGGTGAGGTCGTCGTAACGGCCGAGCGCGCCCAGGAGACCAATGAAGTCTGGCGCCAGGTAGATTTCGCCATCCCCGTACCAGGCCGGTTGGTAGACCGGTCCGACATACTCGAGGTCCGGCATCACCACCGGGGCCGGGCTCAGCGAGTGGAGGTAGGCCGGGATCAGCTCGTCCCAGAACGGGGTATCGTTCAGCGCCACCTGCGGCCCCCACGTCGCCGGATCGGCCTGGCCGGCGGTGTGCAGGGCCAGCAGGAAGTGAACGACGTAGGAGAGGGCCAGGGGAGTATATTCGAACCCCTCGGCGGTGAGACCGCCCCGGGAATCGCCGCGCAGCAACGCATCGACCATGTAGAGCCAGGCGCCGGTGGCCTGCGCCAGGTTACCGGTCAGTACCCCATCCGGGTCATCCACCGCATCGAAGGCAAGGGCCATCAGGCCGATGTTGCGCATGTGGGCCGTGAAGTAGTTGTTGCCGACCCAACGCAGGACCGGGTCGGCCAGGAGGACCGGGTCGTTGACCACCCCGACCGGCTGCGGATGGTTGTACTCCCCCGTGACCGTGGCGGTGGTGTTCTCCTCGATCCAGCGCAGGAAGACGTCGCGGATCGTGGCCTTGTCCTCCGTGGTGAGCAGTGGGTAGATCCAGTCGACGGTGAGCGGGAACCCGGCGCCCCACCAGCGTGAGCGGTCGAAGACGGAGAAAGAGGGATCGCGGAACGGCTGGCCCTCGGCCGACCCCTTGGCCGCTTCGCCGATCGCGTACATGAGGAGCGTTCGGGCACGCTCGGCGTAGTCGGCGCGGGCGGCCTCGTCTGGATGCACCAGCGACATGAACGCGAAGTACTGGGCGGCGTTCTCGGTCGGATACTCGGTCCAGGCGAGGCCCCCATCGTCTCCCCCGGGGATATTGCCGGCATCCATCTGCTCCCGCAGCGCGTCGGCCAGGGGAATCAGGCCATCACGCCAGACCGGGTTGGCCTCGGTCGCCCAACCCCTGAGGCGCGGGAGGTCAGCCTCGGTGAGCCAGAGCCGGGGGTGGCCCGTAACCGGTGTCGGCGCGACGGTCTGGCCTTGGGCGTGGGTGGCAGAAGGCGCCCAGGCGGCCAGAGTGGCCGCCGTGCCGATCCCCTTGAGGACCGTGCGGCGCGTGACCGTGGAGGCGAACGGTGAGCTAAGGGGCTGCGGTTCGTGATCCATGCGAACTCCCTTATCCGAATCATTCAAAGAACAGTCACCAGGTAGGGAAGAGGAACCAATCACAGGAGACGGTGGTCGCGAGATGGGAGACCGTCACCTTGAGCATGCCGCCATCCAGTGA
>JACCTM010000301.1 GCA_013812385.1 Geodermatophilaceae bacterium
GGATCGAGGGCGAGAACATGCGCCCGGTGACCTGGGTCCTCGTTGAGGACGTCAAGAGCGGCGCCTGGGGTATCGGCGGGAACCCGCTGACGACCGCTGACGTGAAGGCCCTGGCCGCGGGCGTGCCGGTCGGCTGATCGGGATCCGGCGGACGGCTACGCGGCGCTGCGCCGACCCGGGGATAAGCCACCAGTCGTCCGCGATCGAGTCGGGCTGTCCTAGCGACTCGCGCTGGGCGAGGATCTCGCTGGGAGGGTGAGCTCATGTTGACGATCCGGCTGCTCGGACCGCCGGCCATTGTGCGTGATGGCCGGCCGGTCCGCTCGCCGCGAGGCCGAAAGGCGTGGGCTGTTCTCGGCTACGTGTTGCTCGCGCAGCGGCCACCGAGCCGACGGCATCTGGCAGAGCTGCTCTTCAGTGACGCCGAAGACCCGTTGGGAGCGCTGCGATGGACGCTCGCGGAGCTGCGCCGAGCATTCGGCCTACCCGACGTGCTCACCGGCGACCCGATCAGCGCAACGCTCTGCGAGGGGGTCGTTGTCGACGTCGGCCTGCTAGCTGGCGAGCACGCCGACACGACCCCGCTCCTACACCTCGGTGGCGAGCTGCTCGAGGGCCTGGATCTGGCGTCCAACCTGGAGTTCGAGTCGTGGTTGTTGGTGGAGCGTCACCGGGTCTCTGCCATGGTCGAGGCGCAGCTGCGCCAAGCGGCGGTCGCCCTCCTGGCAACTGGGCGTGCGGGTGACGCGATCGCGTACGCCTCGCAGGCTGTGGCGCGCAACCCGCTCGAGGAAGGCAATCACGAGCTACTGGTCCGGAGCCTGGCGATGAGCGGCGATCGAACCGCGGCCCTACGCCAGATTGCGGTCTGTGAGGACATCCTGCGCCGTGATCTCGGTATCGCAGCCTCGGCGGCGCTTCGGGACGCGGCGAGCGCGGGCTCGGACTCCCCGATGGTTGCGGCCCTGAGTGGCCGGGCGGCGGCTGCCAGCCAGCTCGAAGCGGGCCGCGCCGCCATCGTGGCCGGCGCCGTCGACGCTGGCCTGCAGTGCTTGCGCCGGGCCGTGGCCGAAGCGGGTCGCTGCCGGGACGCTCCATTGCGGGGTCGAGCTCTAGCCGCGTTGGGGGGTGCGCTTGTCCACGCGGCGCGGGGTCGGGACGAGGAGGGGGCGGTTCTTCTGCACGAGGCCATCCAGCTCGCCACCGAGACCGGCGACCGCGCCACCGCGGTGACGGCCCACCGGGAGCTGGGTTTCGTCGACGTGCAGGCGGGACGGCGCAAGACCGGCGATACCTGGTTGGCCAAAGCCCAGGCGCTGGCCGAGACTGATGAGGAGTTCGCCGCGGTCCTCGGGGTCCGCGGGATGAACGCCTCCGACAGCGGCGACTACCCGGTCGCCTTTCAACATCTTGCCGAGTCCGTCGAACGGGCCGGTCGCTGTGCCGATCATCGGCAGCAGGCATGGTCATTGTCGATTCTGGCTCGCGCGCACCTGCTGCGCGCCGAACGCAGCCAGGCCGCCGCTGCGCTGTCGCGCTCGCTGGAACTGGTGCACGCACAGCGATGGATGGCCTTCCTCCCCTGGCCGCAGAGCCTGCGAGCTGAGCTCGATCTTTACGCCGGTGACATCGACGCCGCGGCTGATGGGCTCGAACAGGCCTGGGTGCTGGCCTGCCAGCTCAACGACCCGTGTTGGGAGGGTATGGCCGCGCGCGGTCTCGGTCTGCTCAACGCCGGCCGAGGCGACCACGTCGCCGCCACGAAGTGGCTCGGTGAGGCGACATTTCGATCCAACCGGGTGCCCGACCGCTATCAATGGGTTCATGCGTATGTGTTGGACGCCGTGATCAGCACCGCCTTGGACCACGACGATCCGGACCGAGCCAGGCCGCTCGTCGCGACTCTGGCCTCGCTGGCTGCCCGTTGTGACATGGGTGAACTGGTCGTGCGTGCGCATTTGCACCGATCCCGCCTCGGCGATCAGACCGCGATGGCCTCAGCTCGGTTGCTCGGTGCGCACATCGACAATCCCGCTCTGTCCCAACTGCTATCCGAAACCGGGCCGATGCGGTTGACCACATGACAACTGATCGCCGCTGGCAAATGGTCGACGAAGGTTGGGGCCGCAGAGCGGTCGACTTCGCCACCCTGAGCGAGCCGAGCAACTGCCGCGAGTACGTCGCCGTTCATCAACGACTTGGCGTCAGTGCGGGCGACCGGCTCGTCGATGTCGCGTGCGGCTCTGGTCTGGCCATCGAACTTGCCCGGGTACGGGGAGCCGAATGCGCGGGCATCGACGCATCGCATCGGCTCGTCGCAGTCGCACGGGACCGGAACCCGCACGCCGACATCCGGGTGGGGGACATGCACGCGCTTCCATGGGAAGACGCGAGCTTCGATGTGGCGACCAGCTTTCGCGGGATCTGGGGTACGACACCGGCTGCCATCAGTGAGATCCGCCGAGTCCTATTGCCGGGCGGTCGAATTGGACTCACAGTGTGGGGCCATCTCAAGACCTCGCCCGGGGTGTGGGCGCTGGCGCCGTTCAGGATGGCGGACTCGGTCCGGCTGGAGAACCAGGCTGCCATGGTTTCTCTCGGGCGGCCGGGAAAGGGCGAGGACCTCCTGGCTCGCTCCGGTTTCGTGGACATCGAACGCGTCGACGTGCCATTCGTATGGGAGTTCGCAGATCCAGAGACATTCGCTCGGGCACTGGCCTCGACCGGGCCCGCGTACGAGGCGATCCAGAACGTAGGTGAGGCGGTCTTCATGGAGGCGGCGACCGAGCAGGCCCGCCAGCTCGTACGGGACGGACTGCCCCTGCGAGCCCAAATAGCCGTGGTCGGCTATCTCGCACGCAAGTCCGAACAACAACGGAAGGAAACGCCATGAGCACGAACGGCTTCCTCGATGTCCCGGAATCGACCCTGGAGGCTCGGCGCCTGTATGACGATGACGTCGCCGAGGTCGGCTACGTCATGAACGTGTCCAGGTTGTGGGCCTACCAGCCCGGCACCGTCGAAGGCCTGTTCGACCTGATGCGGGAGGCCACCGCGGCGCACGGCCTCGACATCCGCCAGCGCGGCATTCTCGTCGCGGCCTGCGCCGCTACCCTTGGCGACTCGTACTGCGCGCTGTCCTGGGGAAGCAAGCTGGCCGAGGCAGCCGACTCGCAGACAGCCTCCGCGGTGCTCCGGGGCGATGACGATGGGCTGACCACCGGCGAGCGAGCAATGGCTGCCTGGGCTCGAAAGGTCGTACGCGATCCCAACGGCACCAGCGGAGCAGACGTACAGGTGCTGCGGGACGCCGGATACGGCGACGCTGCGATATTCGCGATCACGGTGTTCGTCGCGCTGCGCATCGCGTTCTCCACCGTCAACGATGCGCTCGGTGTGCGCCCTGATGCCGCCTTCTGCTCCACTGCACCCGAAGCCGTTCTCAACGCCGTCACCTTTGGCCGCCCCATCGACGACGAGACATCTAAGCCGGTGCCCCAGCCGACCGGTGCAGAAAGGTAACTGGCTCTACGACAGGAACCGCGGTAGCCGCGGTGGTCCCCCAGTGCCGCACATGACCCGTTACTTCGGGAGGTTCTCAACCCGCGCGCTGATCTCGACCGCGTCGGGGTAGATCAACCCGGCGCCGGTGTTGAGCAGCAGGGTTTCCTCGTCGGCGCCAAGCCATCCGCTCTCGCGAAGGACCCGGGCGGCCGTGATCGTCGCTGCCCCTTCCGGGCAGAAGAACAGCCCCTCGAGACCTCCGGCGAGCCGTACATCGGCCAGCAGGTCCGCGTCGTCGACCGCGATGGCGGTCCCGCCGGTCTCGCGCAGCGCGTCCAGCACCAGGAAGTCACCGAGCGCTTTGGGGACGGTGATGCCGTACGCGACGGTGCGCGCGTCGAGCCACGGCTCCGACTCTGTCTGACCGGCCTCGAACGCGCGCACGATCGGGGCGCAGCCGGTGGACTGCACGCAGACGAAGCGCGGCAGCGGGCCGGTCAGCCAACCGAGTTCGACCAGCTCGGTCAGTGCCTTGTGGATTCCGATCAGTCCGACTCCGCCCCCGGTTGGATAGATGAGAACGTCGGGCATCCGCCAGCCGAGTTGTTCGGCAAGCTCGAATCCGATCGTCTTCTTGCCCTCGATCCGGTATGGCTCCTTCAGCGTTGCCACATCGGTCAGCGAAGGGTTTTCGGCGACAAGATGTTTGACCAGGCGACCCGCATCGGAAATCCGCCCGTCTACGAGCCGCAGTTCGGAGCCGGTCGCGACGATTTCCGCGCGCGTCACTGGTGGCGCGTCCACGGGCATCGCGACGACCATCCGGATCCCCGCCCGGGCGGCATACGCGGCCCACGCGGCACCGGCATTCCCGTTCGTGGGCATGGCCAGTCCGGTCACGCCGAGCTCGCGGGCCCGCGAGACCCCGACCGCGGCCCCGCGCGCTTTGAAACTGCCGGTGGGCAGCAGCCCCTCGT
>JACCTM010000311.1 GCA_013812385.1 Geodermatophilaceae bacterium
GCAGTGCCCTGGCCTACACAGCTCAGCTGGCCATCGTGGCGGCAACCCTTGCCCTTCTCCTGGGCGTGACGCTGGGAATCGTGGCGGCGCTGCGGCGCGGCTCGCGCACCGACCTAGCGATCTCCACGTTCGCGGCCAGCTCGCTCTCGATCCCCGGATTCGCCCTGGGCACCGTCCTCATCCTGGTCGTGTCGGTGGAGCTAGGACTGCTGCCTCCGGCCGGTGCCGGACAACCCGGGCAGTCCTTCGGCACGGCAGTCGAGTTCACCCTGATGCCGGCCTTCACCCTCGCCATCCCGGTCGCCGCGGTCCTGATCCGCTACATCCGGGTCACCCTGGGGGAGACGATGGCCCAGGACTACATCGTGACCGCTCGATCGAAGGGCCTCAAACGCTCGACGATCGTGGTCCAACACGGTCTGCGCAACGCCCTGATCCCGACCATCACGGTGGCTGGAATACAACTCGGCGGTCTGCTCGCCGGTGCGGTCGTCGTCGAGACTGTTTTCTCCTACCCCGGACTCGGCCGGCTGACCATTCAGGCCATTCGCGGAGTGGACTATCCCGTCGTCCAGGGTGCCCTGCTGCTGGCAGCGGCCACGTTCCTGATCCTGACCTTTCTCGTGGATATCGCCTACGGCCTCATCGATCCCCGGATCCGGGTCCAGTAGTGGCCGCGATCCAGGCACTGGACGTTCCGGCGGCGACGCCGAAGGGACAACGGGTCCCGCTGGACCGGCGGCTGCTCGTGGGCGGGGTAGGACTGGCGATCATCGTCCTGGCCGCCCTAGCCGCTCCGTTGATCGCGCCGTTCAATCCGATCGAGCAGCACCTCGACGCGCGCCTGCAGGGCCCGTCGGGGACCTACCTGCTCGGCACCGACAACCTCGGTCGGGACACGCTCAGCCGGCTGCTGTACGGACTGCGCCCCTCCCTGATCTCCGGACTGGCGGCGGTGGCTCTGGCGGCGGTCAGCGGGACGGTCGTCGGCATGCTGGCCGGGTACTTCGGCCGGTGGGCCGACGCCGTACTGTCCCGCTTGCTCGACCTGCTGATCGCCTGGCCGACGATCTTCCTTGCGCTGGCTCTGGTGCTGGTCATCGGTCCCGGCCAGTTCGGGGTCGTGCTGGCCATCGCACTGGCCGAGCTGCCGATCTTCGCCCGGGTGATGCGGGCGATCACCCTGTCCAACGTCCGGGGCGAGCACGTCGAAGCGGCCCGGTCCATGGGAGCCTCCGCGCCGCGGATCATGGTCCGGCACATCTTCCCGTTCGCCCTGTCCCCGTTGCTCGTCCAGTTCGCCATCGCCGCGCCGCTGGCCGTCGTCGCCGAGGCGTCGCTGGGTTACCTCGGTCTGGGCACCCAGCCGCCGGCTCCGTCGCTGGGCGGGATCCTGAGCGACGCGGAGCTCTACCTCTCGCAGACCTACTCCGCGGCGGTGTTCCCGATCCTTACCATCGCCCTGCTCGTCCTGTCCTTGACCCTGATCGCCGACGGGCTGCAGAAGATGCTCGATCCACGCGGAGCTCCGGTGGGGCTATGAGCGTCCAACCGGCCAGCGCACAGCCGTTGTTGGAGGTGCGCGATCTTCGGGTGAGCTTCGGCGAGGGCGAGTCCGAACGGGTGGCCGTCCATGGGGTGTCGCTGACCGTCCGGGAAGGCGAGACGGTGGCGCTGGTCGGCGAGTCCGGCTGCGGCAAGAGCCTGACCTCGCTGGCCCTGCTCAAGCTCACCCCCGGAGGCAGTTCCGCGACGGCCGACGTACTGAGCCTGGACGGCGACGACCTCACCGGTCTCGACGAGGACCAGATGAGCAACATCCGCGGCAAGCGGATCGCCATGGTGTTCCAGAACCCGATGTCTGCCCTCAATCCGGTTCTGACGATCGGCCACCAGATCACCGAGGTGCTCCGCCGGCACATGGGCCTGCGCGGCAAAGCGGCCCGCGCCCGTGCCGTGGAGATGCTCGAGTTGGTCGAGATGCCCGATCCAGCCAGCCGGGTCAACCAGTATCCGCACCAGATGTCCGGCGGGATGCGGCAGCGGGCCATGATCGCAGTGGCCCTGTCGGCCGGACCCGATCTGTTGATCGCCGACGAACCCACGACCGCGCTCGACGTGACGCTGCAGGCACAGGTGATGGACCTGCTGCAGCGGCTGCAGAAGGAGCTGGGCATGGCGGTCCTGCTCATCTCGCACGACCTGGGCGTAGTGGCCGAGGTGGCCGACGAGGTCAACGTCATGTACGCCGGTCGGATTGTGGAGCGGGCCGACGCACGGACCCTGTTCCGCGAACCGGCCCATCCCTACACCCGGGCGTTGCTGCAGACCGTCCGGGACCTGGAGTCAGCGGATACCGTCGATCTGGCGCCGATCCCCGGGGCCCCGCCCGCGCTCGGACAGGTCATCCCGGGGTGTTCGTTCGCACCACGGTGCCCGCTGGTCTTCGACCGATGCCATGTGGAGTCGCCCCCGTTGCGCACCGTCGGACCGAATCACGAAGCCGCCTGTCACATCGCCGAAGAGGTCATGAGCGGGAAGGGGTCCCCCGATGACCGAGTCTGACCGGGCCGTGACCGACCGTCCCCTGCTGGAGGTCACCGATCTGGCGGTGAGCTTCAAGGTCGCTCGAGCCCGCGGATCGTGGACCCGACCGGTGGTCCGCGCGGTCGACGGGATCTCGCTGCGGATCGAGGCCGGCGAAACCCTAGGTCTGGTCGGCGAATCAGGCTCGGGCAAGAGCACGACGGGCCGCGCTGTGCTGCAGCTCGTACCTGCCGATTCCGGTTCGATCCAGCTGGAGGGGACCGACCTGGCGACGGCCGGTGCCAACGGCCGCGAGTTGCTGCGCAAACGGGTATCGATGGTGTTCCAGGACCCGTTCGGCAGCCTGAACGCGCGGATGAAGGTCGGCGACATCGTAGGAGAACCCCTGGAGATCCAGCGGATCGGCGACCGGCCCAGCCGCCGGAGCCGGGTGACCGAAATCCTGGACCTCGTCGGCCTGCCCGCGGATGCGATCAGCCGATACCCGCACGAGTTCTCCGGCGGCCAGCGGCAACGGATCGGAATCGCGCGGGCCCTGGCGGTGGAGCCCGCCCTCGTGGTCTGTGACGAGCCGGTGGCCGCGCTGGATGTCAGCGTCCAAGCCCAGATCCTGCGGCTGCTCAAAGATCTGCAGCGCGAGACCGGCGTGGCCTACCTTTTCATCGCC
Organism: Geodermatophilaceae bacterium; assembly: GCA_013812385.1. Classification (GTDB taxonomy): domain Bacteria; phylum Actinomycetota; class Actinomycetes; order Mycobacteriales; family Geodermatophilaceae; genus JACCQS01. The sequence goes on from JACCTM010000311.1 coordinate 3,215, forward strand.
CACGATCTCAACGTCGTACGGCACGTGTCCCGGCGGACCGCGGTGATGTACCTCGGAAAGATCGTCGAGGAAGGCCCGAGCAGCACCCTGTTCGGCGCCCCGCGTCACCCGTACACCCAGGCGCTGACCTCGGCGATCCCGATCCCTGATCCGGATGCGCCGCGCCGCCGCCTGGTGCTGACAGGGGAAATCCCGAGCCCGACCAACCCGCCGTCCGGGTGCCGGTTCCGGACCCGCTGTCCGTACGCGCAGGAGCGCTGCGCCGCCGAGGTGCCGCTGCTGGAGCCGGCCGGCGACGGCGTGTCGGTGGCCTGCCACTTCTGGAAGGAGATCGCCGCCTCGAAGGAGACGACGGAACCTGCTGCGCGCTAACTGAAGTCAGCGAAACCAGATGGTGAGGAACAAGAAAACGTGAAGAGCCGCTTGCTGGATTCCATTCAGCGGGGCCGTCCGATCGTCGGCGTCTCGCATGTGATCCAGGACGAGTCCGTGACCGAGACGCTGCGCGATGTCGAACTCGATTTCCTGCTGATCGACATGCAGCACATCGCGATCACCATAGAGA
>JACCTM010000315.1 GCA_013812385.1 Geodermatophilaceae bacterium
TGACTCGGCCGTCGGAGACCTCTTTGAGGTAGCGCCCCGTGCCGCTGATCGTTCCGCCGGTGCCGACGCCGGCCACGAAATGCGTGATCGCGCCGTCGGTCTGCTCCCAGAGTTCCGGACCGGTCGTCTCGTAGTGGGACTGGGCGTTCATGGGGTTGGAGTACTGGTCGGGCTTCCACGCCTGCGGGGTCTCGCGAGCCAGTCGATCCGAGACCTTGTAGTAGGACTCCGGGTGATCCGGCGGGACGGCGGACGGGCAGACGACCACCTCGGCGCCGTACGCGCGCAGTACGTTGACCTTGTCGTCGGACACCTTGTCCGGACAGACGAAGATGCATCGGTAACCGCGCTGCTGGGCGACCAACGCCAGCCCGACTCCGGTGTTGCCGCTGGTGGGTTCGACGATGACCCCGCCGGGAACCAGCGCTCCGGAGGCCTCTGCGGCGTCGATCATCCGTACCGCGATCCGGTCTTTGACCGAACCTCCGGGATTGAAGTACTCGATCTTGCCCGCGAGTTGCGCGGGCGCACCGGATCCGATCCGGCTCAGCCGGACCACGGGCGTGTTTCCGATCAGATCGACCACACTGTCGACGAAACGCACGGCCTCACCCTACGGGCGCCCACATTGCGCTTCGAGGCGAGCCCGGCAGGACTAACGTCGACACAGTGATGGGGATGAACGGCACTGTGCGTCGCGTCGCTCTCGGCACGATGATCACCGTAGGTGGCATGGGGGCGGCCGCCGGTGGGCTGATGGGGCTGATCATGTCCCAGTCACGGTCGGCTCGTCGTGTCGTCGAGGAGCGAAGCCCCATCTTTGGCCCGCCTACCGCCGACGGCATGTACGGAAGTTTCCCCGGCACCCCCATCAACGTCGCGTTGCTGGGTGATTCCAGTGCGGTCGGCCTTGGAGTGGACTCGGCCAATGAGACCCCTGGTGTGCTGATCGTCAGCGCCCTGAGCGACCTGGCGTTGCGACCGGTGCACTTCACCCGGCTGGCCTGGATCGGGGCCCAGTCCTGTGACCTGGGCGCCCAAGTCCGGATGGCCCTCGACGAAACGCCGGACCTGGATCTGGCGATCATCATGATCGGCGCCAACGACGTCACGTCGCGGACGCGACCTTCGGTGTCGGTCCGTTTCCTGTCCGAAGCGGTCGCCAAACTCAGGGACGCCGGATCCGAGGTGGTCGTGGCCACCTGCCCCGATCTCGGCACGATCCGGCCGATTCGCCAGCCCCTACGGTTCATCGCCCGGCGGTGGAGCCGCGAGCTCGCGGCACTGCAGACCGTGGCCGTGGTGAAGGCCGGCGGTCGTACGGTCTCGCTCGGTGCGATCCTCGGCCCCGCGTTCGCGCGCGACCCGCGGATGTTCAGCGTCGACGAGTTCCATCCATCGGCCGAGGGGTACGCCGCTGCTGCCGCCGTCCTGCTGCCGACGGCCGCAGCCGCCCTGGGACTGTGGCCGGAAACCGGCGAGCCTCGCGACCGCGCCTTCGGCAAGGAACGGGTCACCTCCGTCGAGCACGCCGCACTCCGGGCAGCCGAACGCGCCGGGACCGAGGTCTCGCAGGCCGACGCGGATGCTCCGGTCTCGTCGGGTTGGGCGCGGTTGCGCCGACGTCGACCGTTGACCATGGTCGAGGCCGAGGACTATGTCCGGACCGGAACTCCGGAACAGGCAAAAATATGAGCCGAGTGGGCGGGAGCCAACGATGAGCCGGCGACGCCATGGTATTGCCGGACGCCTTGCCCGAGCGGGAGCCGGAGCGATCGCGGGGGGCGCTGGCGCCGCCGGAGCGCTGCTGGCCGGGCAGCTGATTGCGGCGGCCCGTCGCGACCCCACTGCGTTGTCCGATCCCCCGCCGATCACCGGAACGTTCGGGCTCAGCGCCGACCCGCCGCTGCGGCTGGCCGTCCTCGGTGACTCGGCAGCCGCCGGCTATGGCGTGAGCCTGGTGGAGCAGAGCGTTCCGGGCCAATTGGCCGCACGGCTGGCCGCAGCCGGCTGGCGAGTGGAGCTGTCCGGTTTCGCCATTGCCGGATCTCGTACCGGAGACCTCGGACCGCAGGTCTCGAGAGCGCTGCTGAGCCGCCCGGATCTGGCCGTATTGGTCATCGGCGCCGACGATGCGCTGCGCCTGACCCGCTCGCGCTCGGTGTCCTACGGAGTGGTCGAAGCGGTCCGCCGGTTGCGCGACCACGACGTGCCGGTCGTCGTGGGCACAGCCCCGGACCTTGCCGCAGCCCGGGGCCTGGGTCAGCCGCTACGCGTCGTGGCCGGGTGGCGCTCGCGGCGAGTCGCCAAACTGCAGCTCAGCGCAACCCATGCCGCCGGTGGTCTGCCGGTTGATCTGGCCAAGATGTGCGGACCGGTCTTCCGGGCCGATCCCGGTCTGCTGTCCGACGACGGGTGGCACCCGTCCGTGGACGGTGCCCGCATCTGGGTCGACGCTCTGGAGCCGATGATGCTCGACGCCGCCGGTTCCCCCGCCAGGTACTGAACCTCAACCTCGATCGGAGTTCCTCATGTCTGAAGCTGTCATCGTCGCCACCGCCCGCTCTCCCATCGGGCGAGCGTTCAAGGGATCGCTCAAGGACCTGCGGCCCGACGACCTGGCGGCCACCATCGTGCAGGCCGCGCTGGACAAGGTTCCCGAACTCGACCCCACGGACATCGATGACCTGATGCTGGGCTGTGGACTGCCGGGCGGCCAGCAGGGTTTCAACCTGGGTCGGGTGGTCGCGATCCTGCTGGGCCAGGATCAGTTACCTGGACTGACCGTCACGCGTTACTGCTCCTCCTCGCTGCAGACCACCCGGATGGCGCTGCACGCGATCAGGGCCGGCGAGGGCGACGTGTTCATCTCAGCCGGCGTCGAGATGGTCTCCAGCTTCGCCACGGGCAACAGCGACAGCTGGCCCGGCACACAGAACCCCGCCTTCTCCGAGGCCACGACCCGTACGGCGAAGGTGGCCGAGAGCGGCGCCGACGACTGGGTGGACCCTCGCAGCCAGGACGAACTGCCCGACATCTACATCGCGATGGGGCAGACCGCCGAGAACCTGGCTCTGACCAAGGGCGTGACCCGTGCCGAAATGGACGAGTTTGGCGTACGGAGCCAGAACTTGGCCGAGCAGGCGATCAACGACGGCTTCTGGGAGCACGAGATCACTCCGGTGACCACACCCGATGGCACAGTGGTCAGCGCCGACGACGGTCCGCGTCCGGGCGTGACGCTGGAGGGCGTCTCCCAGCTCAAGCCGGTCTTTCGCCCGGACGGCCGGATCACCGCGGGCAACTGCTGTCCACTCAACGACGGGGCCGCGGCGGTCATCATCATGAGTGACACCAAGGCCCGCGAACTCGGCATCACCCCGCTCGCCCGGGTGGTGTCGACCGGTGTCAGCGCGCTGTCGCCGGAGATCATGGGTCTGGGTCCGGTGGAAGCCAGCCGGCAAGCTTTGGCCCGAGCAGGCATGAGTATCGGGGACATCGACCTGGTCGAGATCAACGAGGCCTTCGCGGCCCAGGTGATCCCGAGCTACCGCGATCTGGGCATTGATCTGGACCGGCTGAATGTGCACGGCGGGGCGATCGCGGTCGGGCACCCCTTCGGCATGACCGGCGCCCGGATCACCGGCACGCTGCTCAACGGGTTGCGATCCCGCGACAAGACATTCGGCCTTGAAACCATGTGCGTCGGCGGCGGCCAGGGCATGGCCATGGTGCTCGAACGCCTCTCCTGAACCCTGCGCTCTGGACGGCAACGACAAAGGCCCGGCTCCCTCGAAGGGGAACCGGGCCTCTTGTCGTCGGGCCGCCTGCTGGTGCGGGAGGTACTACTCGCGGAAGTAGCTGAGCAGGCGCAGGATTTCCAAGTACAGCCAGACCAAGGTGACCAACAGGCCGAAGGCGGCATACCAGGCGAACTTCTCCGGAGCGCCCCGGCGGATCGACTGGTCGATCATGTCGAAGTCCAGCAGCAGGAAGAACGCCGCAATCCCGATGCACAGCAAGCTGAACCCGATCGCCAGCGGACCACCTTCGCGCAGACCCAGGCCGCCCTCGGTGAAGAACCCGGCGACGAGGTTGACCAGCATGAGCACCACGACACCGATACCGGCCCCGATCACCCACCGCTGCAGGCGCGGGGTGACCCGGATGGCCCCGGTCTTGTAGACGAACAGCATCCCGGCGAACACACCCATCGTGCCGATGATCGCCTGGATCACGATGCCCGGGAAGATGGTCTCGAAGACCTCGCTGATCGCCCCGAGGAACACGCCCTCGACGGCGGCATAGGCCAGAATCGCGACCGGATTGGTGATGGTCTTGAAGCTGATCACCAGGCCGAGCACGAACCCGATCAGGACCGCACCGATGGCCAACGGCATGGACTGCTCGGGCTCGAGCAGGAACCACGTGGCAGCGGCCGACAGGATCGTGACCAGCAGGGTGATGCCGGTCTTGGTGACTACGTCGTCGATGGTCATGTACCGCGATGGCGCCTGATAGCCAGGCGGTGCATAGGCCGGCTGGGCGTACATGTCCTGGAGTTGGCCGGGTGACGGCGCGTTCTGCACCGGTCCCTGGTTCCAGGTTGCGTTGCCCTGTCCGCTGGGGATGCGGCCCAGGGCGGGGTTCGAACTCTTCACCAATGGCTCCTTAGTCGCAGACGTGTTGCTGTCCAGATTAACGCGTGGACGTA
>JACCTM010000338.1 GCA_013812385.1 Geodermatophilaceae bacterium
CGGACCCTGGCCCGGGGCGAGACGGTGCGGGTGCTCGACGTCAACCGCCCGAGCCCCGACCGGACGGCACCGGGCCGGGCACCCTCGAGGTGGTGGTGGCCGACGTGCGCGACCGGGTCGCGGTGCGGACCGCCTGCGAGGGCGTCGACGTCGTGCTGCACAACGTGGCCCAGGTGCCGCTGGCCAAGGACCGGGCCCTGTTCCACTCGGTCAACGTCGGCGGGACCGCCAACGTGCTGGTGGCGGCGCGCGACGCCGGCGTGGCCAAGGTGGTGGCGACGTCGTCGAGCGCGGTGTTCGGCATCCCCGCCACGAACCCCGTCACCGAGGACACGCCGGGCCGACCGCTCGAGGCGTACGGCCGGGCCAAGCTCGAGGCCGAGGTGCTGTGCCGGGAGGCGGCGGCGTCCGGGCTCGACGTGTCGATCGTACGGCCCCGCACCATCCTCGGCCACGGCCGGCTGGGCATCATGGCCATCCTCTTCCAGTTCGTGGCCGAGGGCGCCCCCGTCTACGTCCTCGGCGGCGGCGCCAACCGCTACCAGTTCGTTCACGCCGGCGACCTCGCCGACGCCATCCTGCGCGCCGGCGAGCGGTCGGGGCCCCGCACCTACAACATCGGCGCCACCGAGTTCGGGACCATGCGCCAGACCCTCGAGGCGCTCGTCGTCCACGCCGGCACCAGGTCACCGGTGCGCTCACTGCCGACGGGGCCCGCCACGGTGGCCATGAAGACGTTGTCGCAGGTCGGCCAGGCGCCCTTCGCCCCCTACCACTGGCTGCTGTACGCCGAGTCGCTCTGGTTCGACACCACCCGCGCCCGGACCGAGCTGCGCTGGGCACCGGCGCACGGCAACGTCGACGCCCTGATCGACTCTTACGAGTGGTTCCTGCGCCACCGCCACGACCCGGCCGCCGCCGGCCGGTCCCACCACCAGTCGCCGGTCCGCCTCGGCGCGCTGCGCCTCCTGCGCCGCATCGGGTGAGCGCTCGCCGCCAGCGGGGACTTCTCGTGGCCACCAGCGGCGACCTCAACTGGCCACCAGCGGCGACTTTCTCTGGCCATGGACAGTGAAGCTCGCAATGGGCCGCACGGGTACCGGCATGTTGTTGGTGGAGCCGAACAGGTAGGTCTGACCGCCATCGACGAGCACGGCCGGGTCCGCGCTGTCCCACACCCTCGGCGCATTGGGCACCTGGCGAAGACCAGGCTGTCCGACCGGCGGCCCGCCCGGCGCCAGCAGGACGGCGAACGCCACCAGGGCTGACGACGGCGATGGTCCGCGACAGGCGCGGCGGTGATGTCATGGCCCTCTTCATCCGTCGATCTCGCGACAATCGCGACCCCGACGGATCGCTTCTAGGAGCATCGCCAGCCTCCAGCCGGAACTAGGCTGGCGTAGGACGCTCAGGAGCCGAGTCGAAGGCGAGGTGATTGAATAGCACGACCTCGAGGATCTACGCCCCGGAGCTGCTGGGCGGTACCGCACGTCCGTCCCGTCGATTGCGCCGATGACGAACGACCGCCGGACGGTTTGCCGGTTCATCCGATGGGGTGCAAGCGCGTAACGGCAGGACGGCAGGGACGTCCACCACCCGCCCCGGGCTCGTACGTCCCGTGACGATGTGAGGAACTGATGCGCGCGGAGCAAACAGAGACAACCGGTACCCCCGCACGGCTGCAGCGGCTGCTTCTTCCAACCGTTGAACGGTGCACCCTCACCGAACTGTACGCGCGGCTCCACGGCGGTGCCTGGCACTCCTTGCCTGACTCAGCCATTCAGCTTCCAGCGTCCAGCGCCGTCGAGTTCGACACGTACTTCGGTGGGTTCTCGGTCGGGAAGTGGCGGCGACACACCAACGTCCGATCCGTGACCTTCACGCTCGACGCCTCCGGAGAGTTCGAAGTCCAAGCGGTCCTTCACCACCGTGACCGGGCGACCCGCACCGTTGCCGCAGCGCTCCTGCGATCCGACGACGTGCAGAGCCACGACGTGGGCCCCATCAACCTCGATGAGCTTGGCGACGGGCTCCTCCACCTCAGCGTACGAGCCCGAACCGACACCGTGATCCACGGCGGTGCGGTCAGCACCCCCGACGCTCCGGCTGTCGATGCCCGGCTCGGGGTTGTCATCACCACCTTCAACCGCCCCTCGTACCTACACCGCAACATCGCCGGGCTGGTCAGCGCATTCGAAGCTGACCCGAGCCTCGCTGCACGTCTGCGGATCGTAGTCGTCGACAACGCCCGGAACGTGCCCCTCGACATCGGCGGTCCCGCCCCGATCGAGGTCATCCCGAACCGGAACCTCGGTGGCGCCGGAGGGTTCGCGCGCGGGCTCATGCACCACCGGGACCAGCGGTGGGCCACCCACGTCCTGTTCATGGACGACGACATCTCCTTCGAACCCGACGTGGTCGAACGCACCCTTGCCGTGCTCGCTCATGCCGCCGACCCTGACCTGTGCGTCGCCGGGGCGATGCTCACCGAGGAGCACCCGCACATCCAGTTCGAGGCGGGAGCGACGTTCCTCACCCGTTCCATCCACCCATTCCGGCCGATCGGCAGCAACCTCGACCTCTCCCGTCCCCGGCGCCTTGTGGAAAACGAGGAAGAACGGCCGTCCGGGTACGGGGCATGGTGGTTCTTCGCGTTCCCGGTCCACCTCGCGACCGTGAACCCGCTGCCAGTGTTCGTCCGCGGTGACGACGTGCTGTTCGGACTCCGGCACCTTGGCCGCCACACCATGACCATGAACGGGATCGGTGTCTGGCACCAGCAGTTCGCCCAGAAGAACGGTCCCGCCGCGTACTACTACGAAGCTCGGAACCTTCCGCTGGTCTGCGTCCTCGCTGATGAGGGGTACAGCGCCGCCCACCTCACCCGACGGTTCCTGTTCCAGACCATGCGGATGCTCTCCGCCTGCAAGTACGACACCGCCGAAGCGCAGATCGCCGGTATCCGCCAGTTCCTTCAAGGCCCCGACGCGTGGATGGCGCTCGACCACGAACAAGTGCACCAGGCAGTCCGCGCACACGCCGGGGAACGCCCCGGGGCCCTTTCACGGGACGAACTAGCGGTACCGAAGTACTCGCCAACGAACCCGCTCGTACCGAAAATTGTCGGCGCGGCGGCTTCGGCGTTGGGAGGCGGGCACCTGCTCCCAAAGCGGTTCAGCCGCCGGGCAGCCCGAACCGTCGAACTGTCCGCTTGGTCGCCCGCCGCGACCTTCGGGCGCGAACAGGTTGTGTATCGGTACGACCCGACCGGCGAAGGGTTCGTCGCTGACCGGGACCGGGACCGGTTCAAGCGCCTCGTTATAGAAGCGTTCGACGCAGCCGCGCAGATCAAGCGCGACTTCGACCGGGTCGCGTTGGAGTACCGCTCCGCGTACCACGAGATGACGAGTGACGAGTACTGGCTCGGCCAGTTCGAAACACGAACCGGCACCGACTACGGGCCGGGCCTGTCATGAGGATCGGCATCGCGGGGGCCGGGTTCGCTGGTGCGGTCATGGCCCGCGAGCTCGCCGACGCCGGGCACGACATTGACGTGTTCGACGCCCGACACCACGTGGCGGGGAACTGCCACACCGAACGAGATGACGACACCGGGGTCATGGTCCACGTGTACGGGCCGCACATCTTCCACACGGGCCACGACCACGTGTGGGAGTACGTGCTGCGCTTCGGACAGTTCATGCCTTACGAGCACAGGGTGAAAGCGACTGCCGGCGGCGGCGTGTACGGCCTGCCAGTGAACCTCCTTACCATCAACCAGTTCTTCGGGTCGACGATGCGACCGAACGAAGCGGCCGCGTTCGTCGACGCGAGGTCCCTGGAGCTGGAGAACCAGCCGGTCACCTTCGAGGACCAGGCGCTCGCGTTCGTCGGGCCGGACCTCTACGAAGCGTTCTTCAAGGGCTACACCCGAAAGCAATGGGGTCTTGATCCGACCGAACTTCCAGCGAGCATCCTCAAGCGACTGCCGTTGCGGTTCAACTACGACGACCGGTATTTCGATCACCCCCACGTGGGCATCCCGGCTGACGGTTACACCCCTATCGTCCAGTGGATCCTCGATCACCCCCGCATCAACATCCACCTTGGCCAACACGTGACTGCGGCAGACCTCGTCGAGTTCGATCACCGGTTCTGGACCGGCCCGATTGACGAATACTTCGACGCTTCCCACGGGCGACTCGGCTACCGCACACTCGACTTCGAGGTCGAACGCCACGACGGTGACTACCAGGGATGTCCCGTCATGAACTTCTGCGACGAGGACGTCCCTTACACGCGGGTGACCGAGTTCAAGCACTTCACCCCATGGGAAACGCACTCCCGGACGCTCACGTACCGGGAGTACAGCCGCCCTTGCGGCCCCGGTGACATTCCGTACTACCCGATCCGGCTCGTTGCCGAGAAGACCCAGCTCCGCCAGTACGTCGACCTCGCACGGCAGGAAACCGGGACCACGTTCCTCGGGCGGCTCGGGACCTACCGGTACCTCGACATGGATGTCACAATCCACGAGTCCCTGATCGGCGCTCAACGGTTCCTCGCAGCGGTCGCTGCCCGGCAACCGCCCTCGGCGTTCTTCATTGACCCGTTCGCATGACCGGACCGGCCGTCGCGTTCGACCAAGTCTCGAAACGGTTCCGGATCTGGCACGAGAAGCACGACTCGCTCAAAGCCCGCCTCGTTAACCGGGGAGGAGGCCGATACAGCGAGCGTTCCGCCCTCGAGAGCGTCAACCTCACCATCCCCGCCGGTATCACCTACGGGCTCGTCGGCGCCAACGGCGCCGGGAAATCCACAGCACTCAAGCTGATCGCGGAGATCCTCGTGCCGGATTCCGGGACGGTCGCGGTCAATGGCAAGGTCTCCGCGCTTCTCGAACTCGGAGCCGGGTTCCACCCCGACCTCACCGGGCGGGAGAACGTGTACCTCAACGGGTCGATCCTGGGGCTCAGCCAGAAGACTCTTGACCTCCGCTTCGACGACATCGCACAGTTCGCCGAGATCGGCGATGCGATGGACTTCCAAGTCAAGACGTACAGCAGCGGCATGCACGCCCGGCTCGGGTTCGCAGTCGCTGTGCACGTCGAACCGGACATCCTCGTGATCGACGAAGCCCTCTCCGTCGGCGACGCGGCGTTTCAACGCCGTTGCGCCCAAAGGATCACCGAACTACGTCGAGGCGGACGGACCGTGATCATCGTCAGTCACGACCTGGGCCTCGTCCGAACGTTGTGCGATCGGGCCGCCTTGTTTGACCGCGGCCACCTTGCAGCCGAAGGCTCACCGGGCGAGATCATCGCTCTCTACGAACGTTCGGTGCACAGCGACGCTGTCGTTGACGACGCCGGACGGATCCGGTTCGGGAACGGCGCCGCCCGCATCCTCGACGCCACGATCCACCGCCCGAGCGGCGAACCGCCCCGTAACGGCGAACCGACGATCATCACGATCGACCTCGGTGAATTTGACCAGGGGCGCCAGATCGCAGTTGGAGTCAACATCCGCCGAAACGACGGCGTCATGATCAGCCAGACCACCACCCGCGGGGTCATCCCCATTCCCCCAACGCTTGCCAATGGGGGCACCCTCGCGTATGAGATCCCCAGTCTCGCGGTCCTCTCAGGGAGCTACGTCCTGCATACCTGGCTGTTCGACGACGACTCCGGCGTCCTCCTCGACGCAGTCGACCACCGGTCGTTCGACATCGAACCCGCAGACGCCAGCGTCGACGGTGGAGCCGTCGCCCTGGGGGGCACATGGCGTCTGCACTGATCGAGAACCTTGGCCGGGCCCTCAGCCGCCGGGAACTACTCCGAAACCTCACTCTCCGAGAGCTCCGGACCCGGTACCGGCGCTCCATCCTCGGGTGGGGATGGTCTCTCCTCAACCCTCTAGTCATCACCGCCTGCTACACGCTGGTGTTCAGCGTGATCCTCGACGCGCGCCCCGAACCGGGCCATCCTTCGGGCAACGACGTGTTCGCCCTGTTTCTGATGGCGGGGCTGCTTCCCTGGACCTACTTCGCGAACAGCCTCACAGGCGGAACCGCAGCCGTTCTTGGCGCCCGAGCACTCATCGAGAAGGTGCACTTCCCCCGGGAGCTGCTGGTGTTCGCGACCGTGCTGTCGCTGCTTGTCACGCTCCTGATCGAGCTGACCGTCCTCGTCACCATCTTGACGCTGTTCGGGTACGTCACGCTCCACCTCCTTCCATGGCTGATCATCACCATCGGAATGCAAACCCTTCTCACAACGGGGATCGCGTTGCTACTCGCGGCGTCGAGCGTCCGTTCGCGCGACGTCCCCTACCTCACGGGGCTCGGGCTCACGGTCTGGTTCTTCGTCACGCCGATCGTGTACTCGATTGCCCAGGTGCCAGAACACAGCACACTGCTCGGTCGCGACGTCCCCCTCCGCAGCATCCTCAAACTGAATCCGATGGCCCGGTTCACGGACGTATACCGCAGCATCCTGTGGGACGTCACACAGCCCGGCCTCAAGACCCTCGCCGGGCTCGCCGCGATCTCCCTCGCTGTGTTCCTGATCGGCTACCGCTTCTTCACCCGCCGAGCCCCCTACTTCGCGGAGGAGCTATGACGACGGTCCTCTGGGACACGGTGTGGCCCGACGCCGATATCGACGCGCCGGTCGCGCTGTACGTCCGCGCCGATGGACCAGCTGAAGCTGCACCCGGCGGTGGCCTGGTCGTCGCACCGAACACCACCGCGCAATTCGACACCTACTTCAACGGATTCAGCGCGACCACGTGGCTGCGTCACACCAACGTGACGACGGTCGTCCCTGTGGTCGATGTCGACGGGCCTTGCACGATCAGGGTCACCCACCGGCAGGGTAACACCCCCCGTACTCTGCAGGAAATGACGGTGAACGGACCCCGCGGGGTCCACGAACTTCTCCCCATCGACCTGCAGACCGTCGGTCACGGGCGGCTCGCGATCGGCATCCAGGCTGGCCGCGGCCCGGTCGTGATCCACGAGGTTCGCTGGACGACCACCGACGAACCCACCCAGCCTATCCGCCTCGGCATGGTAATCACCACGTTCAATCGCCACGCCGAGCTCGGTTCCAACATTGGGCGGCTCGACATGCGACGACAACGAGGCGGACTCAGCACAGTGACCGAGCTGGTCCTTGTGGACAACGCCCAAAACCTCCCACCGGAGCTGCGTCCCGCCAGCGCCCTGCGACATTGCACTGTCGTTATCCCCAATACCAACTGCGGAGGAGCGGGCGGATTCGCCCGCGGACTCATCCACCTCCGTTCCACCAAGTCCGCCACCCACGCATTGTTCATGGACGATGACGTTGCGTTCCACCCGCAGATCGTCGATCGGGCTTCAGCACTGCTCGAACACGCGACGAACCCCACACTGTCAATTGCAGGCGCAATGCTCAGCGACGACGCTCCCGGACACTGCTTTGAGGCCGGGGCCCGCTACTTCGCTAAACGGGTCTACCCCATCCAGGCGCTCGGCAAGGGTGACGACCTGACCTCCGTCGACGACCTGCAAGTCGCGGACGCTCGGGACGACCCCATCGACTATGCCGCTTGGTGGTTCCACGCCTTCCCGATCGACATCACCGACGAGAACCCGCTGCCGGTCTTCCTGCGAGGCGACGACGTGGCGTGGGGACTGATGCACACCGGACGCACCACCATCGCAACCACCGGCGTCGGCCTCTGGCATCAGGGTTTTGAACTGAAGAACGGTCCCCACGCCTGGTTCTACGACACGCGGAACTTCGCCATCATCAACACCCTCGTGGCACCCGGTTACGGCACCCGCCACCAAGTTTGGCGCTACCTCAACATCACGGCCCGCAGCCTGCTCAGCTTCAAATACGCCAGCGCCGAACACATCACCGCAGGCATGAACGCCTACCTCGACGGTCCGGCCGTACTAGCAAACGTTGACCACGCCGCCCTCGACCAGCAGGTCCGCCAGTTCGACATCGAACACATCGAACCGCTACCACCCGAGCATCAAAGTCGACGCGACACTCCTGCCGCGCACGGGCTCCGTCGGTACGTGGCCGCCCTTGCATCGATCCTTCTCCTCGCAGGACACCTGCAACGTCGACGGCCCGACTCCGGCACCCGAGTCGCGACGGCCCCCCTCCAGTCGAGGGCCCTCGGAGCGTCCCTGCGGCACGACACCATCATCTATCGCAACAGCGACCGGACCCACGGATTCGTGGTCTCCCGAGACAACCAACGCTTCCGCACGGGCGTCCGTGCGATGCTCTCGACCGTCTTGCGCCTGGTGGTCCGCGACCGCAGGGTCGCGCGTGCTTACCGGGCGAACTACCCGTCGTTGATCAGCGACCGGACCTGGCACGCCGCCTTCAAACGTTGACGAACCACGTCCGTCGACAGCGAGGCAGAGACCCCACGATCATCGTGCTCCTAGAGCGACCGGCCCTCCATGCCTGGGCCGATGCGTTCATCGAAGCGCTCAACCGGATCCGACGGCTACCAGCATTCGCCTGAGCCGGCCAGGCCGCCCACCCTCCAGCCGGAGACAACCCGATCAAGCACGAAGCCCTCTTCAACGCGCCCGCAATCGACCACGACGGCCATCCGGCCCTGCAGCGGCGCACTGCACGCCGTCGAGCCCCACATCAACCCAGCCGAGACCCACTGCAATATCCGGGTCAGAGACCGCCGAGCCCGAGGCCGCCGGTGAGGTCGAGCGGGAGCTGGCTGGGGTTGAAGGGGCCGCCGAGGACGATCTCGGCCTGGGGGCCGCCGTTGGCCTGCATGTAGCCGACCATCCGGTTGATGTCGCTGACGCCGTTGGCGAGCGGGGTCGGCAGGAGCGCCAGGGTGGACAGGACGCCGAGGGCGCGGCCCTGATCGTCGAGGAAGGCGCTGCCGGAGTCGCCGGGGATCCCCGGTGTGACGGTGTAGACGGGGTGGGTCCAGCCGCCACCGGTGGTGCCGAGGCTGACGCCGGTCTTGGGCGACAGGAGCTCGAGGCCCTGGCGCAGGCTGGAGTTGCCGTAGCTGTACACCGTGGTGAGAGCGCCGGCGCCGCCGGTGTTGACGTCGCTCGGCCCCCCCCAGTGGGGCACGGTGGGAGACACGTCGGCGAGGTCACGAGGGTCGAGGCGCACGAGGGCGAGATCGTTGAAGTTGCAGGCGTCGGCGTCGGTCTCCCCCACCGCCTGCATCGTGGCCCACGAGCTGTAGGCCAGCGCCCCGGGGAACTCGGCACCGTCGATCTGCACGGGGGTCCCGAGCGGCAGCGAACCGGAGCGGCAGCCGTCGGTGTCGGTCGCTCCACCGGTGCCGGCGCAGTGGGCGGCGTAGCCGATGTAGGTCGACGCGGCGTCCCGGTAGATGAAGTTTGCGGTGCACTGGGCGCCGTTGGTGATCATTGACACGCCGGGGCGGATGTCGCCGACGGCGGCGCCGGCGCTCGGACCCGGTCCGCCGACCAGCCCGGCGGCGAAGAGACCGATGCCGGCGATGGCGGCGGTGAGCAGTCGTCCTGTGCGCATGACGTGATGTTCTCCCCACGTGACTGATGTCGTCCGGAGGGTACAACTCGGCAGGGGCGAACGGCGGGTCGGGCGGGTCAGCGAGCGACGTTCACCCGGACGAGTTCCTGGACCGACTCCAGGTGGGCGGCCACCACCTCGTAACGCTCGGGACGGTCGTACAGATCGGCCAGCCGGGCGGGCAGCGGGGGGCGGATCCCGGTGGCCGTCTCGACGGCATCGGGGAACTTGGCGGGGTGGGCGGTGGCCATGCACACCACCGGCAGCGACGGATCGACCGCGCCCGTCGCTCGCGCCCGGCGGGCGGCGCCGATACCGATGGCGGTGTGCGGGTCGACCAGCATCCCGGTCTCGTCGTGGACCCGGGCGATCTCGGCCAGCGTCTCGTCGTCGTCGAGGCGGGCGGCGACGAAGGCGGGATCGCGCGGCGCCTCCACCGACCCGGTGGCCCGGAACCGGCCCAGCAGCTCGGCGGTGGCGGTGCCGTCGCGCCCGAGCAGCTCGAAGAGCAGCCGCTCGTGGTTGGACGACACCTGGATGTCCATGCTCGGACTGAGGGTCGCCACCACCGGTTCGGCCACCAGGTCGCCCCGGGCCACCCAGCGGGCGAGGATGTCGTTGCGGTTGGTGGCGACGACGAAGCGCTCGATGGGCGCGCCGAGGCGGGCGGCGTACCAGCCGGCCAGGATGTTGCCGAAGTTGCCCGACGGCACCGACACCACGCAGCGCCCGAGCTGGGCGGCGGCGGCCACGTGGTACGGGATCTGCGCCAGCACCCGGCCCCAGTTGATGGAGTTCATGGCCCCGAGGCGCAGCTCGTCACGGAACGCTTCGTGGGCGAACATGGCCTTCACCAGGTCCTGGCAGTCGTCGAAGGTGCCCTCGACGGCGACGTTGGTGACGTTGGGGGCGTCGACCGTCGTCATCTGGCGGCGCTGGACCTCGCTGGTGCGTCCGGCGGGGTGGAGCACGACGATCGACAGGCGGTCGCGCCCGACGCAGGCGTCGATGGCGGCCGAACCGGTGTCGCCCGAGGTGGCCACCACGATGGTGCGGCACTCGTCCCGGCGGGCGAGCTCGTCGTCCATGAGCCGACCGACGAGCTGGAGGGCGACATCCTTGAAGGCGAGCGTCGGGCCGTGGAACAGCTCCTGGACCCAGAGTCCGTCGCCGAGCTCCACGAGGGGAACGACGTCGGGATGACCGAACGCGGTGTAGGCGTCGGCCACGATCTCGGCGAAGCGGGCGGCGACCATGTCGGGGACGACGAAGGGCGCCATGACCGTGGCCGCCAGTTCGACATAGGGCGGGATCGGCCCCGGCTCGCCGTCGACCCCCGAGCCACCGAGTTGGGCCGACGCACCCGTGGGGACGTAGAGGCCGCCGTCTCGGGCGAGGCCCTCCAGGAGGACGTCGCCGAAGCCGAGCTCGGGCGCCACCCCGCGCGTCGAGACGTAACGCATTCAGCCGATGACGCGAAGGAGCGACACGACTCGACGGACGGCCGGCTGCTCCCGCAGCGACGTGAGGGTGGCCTGGACGTCGGCCTCCC
>JACCTM010000351.1 GCA_013812385.1 Geodermatophilaceae bacterium
GAGGACCGAATGCCGATGATTCTGGGTTGCGATGCTGCCGGGACTGACGAGAACGGCAATGATGTGGTCGTCCACGCGGTGATCAGTGATCCAACGTGGACAGGTGATGAGACCCTCGACCCGAAGCGCTCGCTGCTGTCCGAGCGATATCAGGGGACGCTGGCTGAGAAGGTGCTGGTCCCCACCCGCAACGTGGTCCCCAAGCCGGCCGAGCTGTCCTTCCCCGAGGCCGCCTGCCTTGCCACAGCGTGGCTGACCGCGTACCGGATGTTGTTCACCAAGTCCGGCCTTCGACCGGGTGACACGGTCCTGGTGCAGGGCGCCAGCGGAGGCGTGGCAACCGCCCTGATCTCGCTGGCCAGTGCCGCCGGAATCCGAGTGTGGGCGACCGGACGTACCGAGGAAAAGCGCGCACTGGCAACCGAACTCGGCGCTCACGCGACCTTCGAGTCCGGCGCCCGACTACCCGAGCGAGTCGATGCGGTCTTCGAGACCGTCGGGGAGGCCACGTGGTCGCACAGCCTGAAGTCGCTGAAACCCGGCGGTCGCGTCGTCGTGTCCGGGTCGACCAGCGGTGCTGCTCCATCGGCTGATCTGCAGCGGGTGTTCTTCTTGCAGCTTTCGGTGATCGGCTCGACGATGGGGACACGCGAGGAACTCCTCCGGCTGATCCAGTTCTGCCAGACCAGTGGGGTACGGCCGCGCATAGATGTCGAACTGCCGCTGTCCGACGCCCGTGACGGCTTCGCCCGAATGATCGACGGACAGACCGCCGGCAAGATCGTCTTCACCCTCGACTGACCGGGACCGCCGCGCAGCACGAGCCCAACCACGTTCCCCACCGACTCAGGGCACCCTGACACGTCCCTCACGTCGCAGGGCGCCCCTGACTGATGGAACCTAGGTGTGCATCGCCGTCTGGTTTGCGGTAAAAACTTGTTTGTGACCACATCTTCGGATCAGCACGACCTTGCGGACGACGGCACCCACACTGATCTCGCTGCGGCGGAATCCCTTGCGCTGATCGAGGCCCAACGGCGCGAGGTGGGCGCGCAACTCGAGCCCGACGCGCGCCTGCTCTACGGCCTCTGGGGACTTGCCCTGCTGATCGGCGAGGGGGCGTTCTTCCTGGCGACCTGGGACGACTCCCCGGTCGAGGTATCGATGCCGCTCGCCGGGACGACTCTGTTCGTCTCTCTGGCATCCGCGATGGTGATCAGCAGCGTTCACATCGCGCGCCGGGTAGCCGGGGTTCAGGGGAACTCCTCCCGTCAAGGGATGTTCTACCGCTGGACCTGGATGGTGGGATTCGTCTCCCTGGCCGCGATCATCAGCGGCGTTACCCGGACCGGTATCGACGACGCAGCCATCGGCCTGTTGTGGGCGGCTGGCTCAGGTCTGGTCATTGGGCTGCTGTACATGGCCGGAGGCGCGATGTGGCTCGATCGGACCCAGTTCGCCCTCGGCGCCTGGTTCGCCGTTGTCTCCGGTGCCGGCGCCGTCGCGGGAACGCCCTGGATCTACCTGGTCCTGGCCGTCGCCGGTGGTGGCGGGCTGCTCGCCGTCGCGGCGACATTGGCAGCGCGGTCCAAGCTCAGCGGGCCATGACCGCAACCTCGCCGCTGGATCCGATCATCCACGCCCCAGCCAGGCTCCGCCTGGTCGCCGCGCTCTCGGCGCTGGCCGACGGTGATCGGCTGTCGTTCACCAGCCTCCAGAAGCTGCTGGACATGACCGGTGGAAATCTATCGACGCATCTGCGTCGACTGGAGGACGCGGGCTACGTCCAGGTGACCAAGTCCCACGTTGGCCGGACGCCAGCGACCAACGTAGCGCTGACCCGGGCCGGTCGGCTGGCATTCGAGGACTACACAGCGGCTCTGCGTGCCCTGCTCGGCTCGG
Source organism: Geodermatophilaceae bacterium (assembly GCA_013812385.1). GTDB lineage: Bacteria > Actinomycetota > Actinomycetes > Mycobacteriales > Geodermatophilaceae > JACCQS01. The sequence goes on from JACCTM010000351.1 coordinate 1,903, forward strand.
CCGCTACTGAAGGGGGCACCGCATGAGCACCACGCCAGTTCCACTGAGCCTCCCTTGGCTCGCGTCCACGCTGCACGCCGAACCTACGGAGAGGTTGTCGCTCTGGACAACGTCTCGCTCGACCTTGCCCGCGGCGAGCTGCTCGGGCTGCTGGGCCCGAATGGGGCCGGAAAGTCCACTCTGATCGGACTGCTCTGCGGGCAGCGCCAACCCAGTTCCGGTCGGGTGGAGATCTTCGGTGGTGACCCGCGAACCGCGGGGCACCGCGTACGGCTTGGCATGACGCTGCAGGAGACCGGACTCCCGCCGACGCTGAGAGTCGCGGAGGTGCTGTCCTTCGTCGCGGGTCACTATCCCGATCCGACTCGCACTGGCATTGGCGCTGGTGGGTCGACCTGAGCTGATCCTGCTCGATGAGCCCACCACCGGCCTGGATCTGGAGGCCCGCCGCGATGTCTGGGTGGCAATTCGCGACTACCACGCCAACGGTGCAACGGTCGTGCTCAGTAGCCACAACATGGCCGAGGTCGAGGAGCTGGCCCGGCGGGTGGTGGTGATTGACCGGGGTCGCATCGTCGCCGACGCTGATGTCGCAACCATCCGTACCCACGTCGCGACCCGAAGGGTGAGCCTGCGTACGGCCGTGCTCCCCAGCTGTTCGGAGCCGAGCGCGTGACCAGCGCCGGCGACCATCACGAACTGTTCACCTCCGACAGCGACGCGCTGGTAGGTGAGCTGGTGGCCTCCGGCGCCCCGTTTCGCGACCTCGAAGTTGGCACGGCCTCCTGGAAGAAGCCTTCGTCGCCCTCACGAGTCAGGAGCAAGCCGCGTGAGCATCGCCAATACCCCGACCTACGCTCCGCGCTCCCAGCGGACCTCGCCGGTAGTCTCGATCGGCGCGGTGCACCTGGCCGCGCTGCACAGCCGCTACCAGTTCCTGGAGACCATCCGGATACCGATCGCGGTCGTTGCGACGACGGTCTTCCCCGCATTGTCGCTGCTGTTCTTCGTCATCCCCCAGGCCGAACTCGCCTCGGATCCGATGATCGCCAGCGCGGCCGCGGCCCAGTTGTCGGTGTTCGCGATCATGAGCGTGTGCCTGTTCAACTTCGGCGTGGCCATCGCCGAGGACCGCGCGATGTCGTGGGACTCCTACCTCAGAACGTTGCCGGCTGGACCCGGCCCACGCTTCACCGGCCGGCTGCTCAACGGGCTCGCCTTCGCCGCAATGGGCCTGGTGCCCCTGCTGGTCTTGGCTGCCGCACTCACCGAGGCCACTCTGCCAGTGTCGCGGATCGCCGCTGCACTTCTGGCCTGCATCGCTACCGGGCTTCCGTTCTTGGGTTTGGGTCTGGCGATCGGCCACCGGCTCTCCTCGAAGGCGTCCCTCGGGGTGGCCAACGTGCTGCTGTTACCGATGGCCTTCGCCGGCGGACTGTTCCTGCCGCCGGAACTGTTCCCCCACTGGCTGGAGATAGCGTCGAGATTCCTGCCGAGTCGGGCCGGGCGGGACCTGTTGGTGGGCACGGTAACCGGCGAAGATATCCCGCTGCTGGCCATTGTGGTCCTGCTGGCCTGGACGGGGTTTGCGGTCGGTCTGGCAGTGCTCGCCTTCCGTCGCGACGAGGGCCAGCGTTTCCGCTGATTCTCAGGCCAGA
>JACCTM010000361.1 GCA_013812385.1 Geodermatophilaceae bacterium
CCTCCATGGAGGTACCGAGAGCAGTCGGGCTGACCTGATCGAGCAGTTCGTTCCCGACCCAGTACGCCACGACGACGCGTTCATCCAGCGGGTCCGGGATCCCGGCGGCGGCTGCAATCAGCTCGAGGTACGGCCAGGCGCCGGTGAACGCCTGCGCCACCATACCGAACCCGGCGTCCTCGGCATCCTCTCGCCCGTACTGCAGCAGGGAGCCGGTGTCGGCAGGCCCGCAGTAACCGCGCTCGTTGGGCGGATAGGCGTACCGCACGAACATTTTTGCGCCGCTGGGCATCCAGCCACCTCCCGACAACATCATTTCACCGGCTTCCCAAATCGAGGAGTCAGGGCTTTCCTGAATCGCGGATCCGAGAGGGATTGGAGTTCGGAGCGGGATCGAGAGTGACTGTGCGCCATTGGCTGGGCTGGTGACCACGATGCTGGCGGTCACGCCGGACCTGCATGTGCTGCGCGATCCCACCCGTGGCGGCCTGGCGACGGCACTCAACGAGATCGCCATGGCATCTGGCGTCGGGGTGGAGCTCACCGAACGTCTGTTGCCGGTGCCCGACGTCGTCGCCAACGCGTGCTCGTTCCTCGGCCTGGACCGTTGTTCGTGGCCAACGAGGGCAAGCTGGTCGCGTTCTTGGCCCCCGAACACGCCGACGAGGTGCTCGCGGCCATGCGCACACATGAGTACGGCGCCGAGGCGATGGTCATCGGTCAGTGCGTCGAGGCGCACCCGGGCATGGTCGTCACCAAGACCGCTCTGGGTGGCACCCGGGTCGTCGATGTCCCGATCGGCGAGCAGCTACCGCGGATCTGCTGAACTGCCGGGGTGACTACCGGGGGTCAGGCTGCCGAGAAGCCGGGTTGCCTCGGTTTCGTCGATCTTGGCCAGGGCGCAGCCCATGTGGATCAGGATCCAGTCACCTGGACCCACCTGTTGCTCGTCATCGAGCGTCCCGACGTTGACCCTGCGAGACACACCGATCACATCGACCAGGGCGACCTGGCCGAGCGAGTCGGGGGCAAGGCCGAGGATCTGACCGGGAACGGTGAGGCACATGGTCGGGTCAGGCTACCTGCTGCCTGATGGATCGTTGCTTGACGAGAAGTGACGAAACATGAGTGCAAGAGCCGAGCGCTGCTGTCCGGCGCGGCTCACGTACACTTCTCCTCGTTCCCTTAGACCGCTGGTCGTCGGGCGTCCTCGGGCGTTCGTGCGAAGGTCCCGATTGGTATCGGGCGGCCCGCGCAGGAGGACGGTACGTCGTACGTCGGCCGCAGTGGCCCGCGTTCCACGCCCCGTGCGCCTTGCGCCGGGGCGTTCGTCATTTCCGGGATGTCTCGTTGTGAGGCCCGGTAACCAGCAGACCCCAAGAAACGAGGAAGCCCATGCCGAACCCGGACAAGGTCGGCGCGGTCGCGGAGATCACCTCCCGATTCAACCGCTCCTCGGCAGTGGTGCTCACCGACTACCGCGGCTTGACGGTGGCTCAGCTCAAGGAGCTGCGAACCTCACTCGGTGCCACCAGTACCTACGCCGTGGTCAAGAACACGCTGACCAAGCGTGCCGTGAGTGCGGTCGGGTACGACGACCTCGCCCCGCTGCTGATCGGCCCCACCGCGATCGCCTTCATCGAGGGCGAGCCGGTGGAAGCCGCCAAGGCGCTGCGGAACTTCTCCCGTACGAACCCGCTCCTGATCATCAAGGGCGGCGTGCTGGACGGGAAGATGCTCAGCACCGAGGAGATCAACTCGCTGGCTGACCTCGAGTCGCGTGAGGTTCTGCTCGGTCGCCTCGCCGGTGGGATGAAGGCCAGTCTGAGCAAGGCGGCCGCGCTCTTCCAGGCGCCGTTGTCCCAGGTTGCCCGGCTCGCTGCAGCGTTGGCCGAGAAGAAGCCCGCCGCCGAAGCAGCATCCGACGCAGCACCCGAAGCATCCGCTGCCGAAGCCGCCACCGAGGCAGCTGCTACAGATCCCACTCCCACCCCGGAGCCAGCAGAACCCCCTGCTGCCTCCGCCGATACCCCCAGCTGACAACCGAAAGCTAGAGAGGAACCACCATGGCCAAGATGTCCACCGACGACTTGCTCGACGTGTTCAAGGAAATGACGCTGCTGGAGCTGTCGGACTTCGTGAAGCAGTTCGAGACCACCTTCGATGTCACTGCTGCCGCTCCGGTTGCAGCCGCGGCAACGGCTCCGGCCGGAGGCGCCGGAGCTGCCGAGGCCGAGGCCGAACAGGATGAGTTCGACGTCATCCTCGAAGCCGCCGGCGACAAGAAGATCCAGGTCATCAAGGAGGTGCGCACCCTAACCAGCCTGGGCCTGAAGGAGGCCAAGGACCTGGTCGACGGAGCGCCCAAGCCGGTGCTGGAGAAGGTCGACAAGGCAGCCGCGGACAAGGCGAAGGCTGCCCTCGAGGGTGCCGGCGCCACGGTGACCGTCAAGTAGCAGCGCACCTAACTGAATAGTTCCACCCACGCGGACGGCGGGGCTCTCACAGGGAGCCCCGCCGTTTGGCGTCGCACAGCCACTCTCATGGCATTCCGATGGTATTC
>JACCTM010000369.1 GCA_013812385.1 Geodermatophilaceae bacterium
CGGTCAGCCGCCCGGTCAGCACCAGCGAGGTCCCGACCAGGTCCTGCGCGCCGGTCCAGGAATACGGGTGGGCCATCTGCAGCTCATGGGCCAGCCACTCCGACACGGCCAGCACCTCGGGCACCACCCCCTCGGCGGCCGCGGCGGCCGTTGAGCCGACCAGGCCGTTCGCGCTGGTCGAGCCGGAGTCGCCGCTGGCGATGTCAGGGGCGATGGCGGCCTTGCGGGCGGTGCGGGTTTGCCAGCCTGCCGCGCAATCGCGGCCTCGACCTGCACGAGTCGGGTGATGGCTTTGCTGTCGGACAGGGCGTTGAGGTCGGATTCGCTGAGCTCCCGGGCGAAGGCCAGGAAGGGCGCCTCGCGGTGTTCATCGAGCAGGCCCTGGAGGTATTCCGGTTCGGTGATCTCGTTGTCGTGGCGGTCGCACAGTTCGCGGTCGAGGATCTGCTGCAGGACAGCGGCGTCCATAGTGTCGAGCAGATCCTGTGCTTCGAACATGTGTTCGAGTACACTCGTAACCCGCTCCCGCACAATGTATTTCGAGAATGACTTCCGAAACCGTTCTGGGCCCAAGAATCCGACGTGCGGAACCGCCGGCCGGGCAACGAGCCCGACCGCCCCCCGAGACTCCGACCAGTTGCTGCGTCTCGCGTATGGAGAACCCAGCCACCAGCAGTCGCGCCGTGACCACCTGACGTACGCAGAGGTCCTACGGTGCAAGCCCCGACTGGTAGGCAAACACGACCAACTGCGCCCGGTCGCGCGCGCCGAGCTTGGTCATCGCGCGCCCGACGTGCGTTCGTACGGTCGCCGGGCTGACGACAAGCTCGGCGGCGATCTCGTCGTTGGAGCGACCGGTCGCCACCCAGCCGACGATCTCCCGCTCTCGGACGGTCAAGGAGTTCAGTCGCGGATGCGGCGCCGTCCGGTTCGGATGCCGCGTCGCGAACTCCTCGATCAGCTTGCGGGTCACCGATGAGGCCAACAACGACCCACCGTCGGCGACAACGCGGATCGCATGCAGGAGTTCGGACGGTTCACCGTCCTTGATCAGGAACCCACTGGCCCCGCCGCGCAGAGCTTCGAACACGTACTCGTCGATCTCGAAAGTGGTCAGCATGATCACGCGGGTTTCGGCGCAGGACGGGTCCTCGACGATCTCGCGCAACGCGGACAGACCGTCCTTGACCGGCATCCGGATGTCCATCAAGAACACGTCGGGGCGCTCCCGCCGCGCCAGCGCGACGGCCTGCTGGCCGTCCTCCGCCGAGCCGACCAACGTGAGGTCGTCCTCGGTCTCCACCAGAACTCCTACCCCGAGCCGTACAAGGGACTGGTCATCGGCGACCGCGACCCGGATCACCGTGGCCGACCGGACAGCTGTTCGGCGGCAATAGAACTCGGCTCCGCCGACTCATCACCGACGGACCCAGAATCAGAATCGAGCACCCGGTCAGGCAGCGGAAGCCACGCATCGACGACGAACCCGCCGCTGTCCCCCCGGCCCGCCGAAAGCCGGCCACCCAGTGAGGCCGCACGTTCCCGCATGCCGGTAACACCCTGCCCTGCATCAGGTCCTGGCATAGGTCCTATGCCGTCATCGACGACCCGCACCGCGATCGCGTCCTGCTGATAGTCGACCGTCACGGTGACGTAGGACGCACGAGCATGGCGTACGACGTTGGTCAGCGATTCCTGGACGATTCGATAGGCGGCGAGGTCCACACTGGACGGTGCCGCCCGAGGCTGGCCGGTGATGCTCAACTCCGTAGCGAGACCACCCACGCGCACGGAGGACACCAGGTCCGGAAGATCGCCCAGACCAGGCATCGGCCGCAGCGGAGCCGCACCGTCGGCATGACGGAACACAGCCAGCGTGGCACGCAGTTCGTCCAAAGAATCCTTGCTGGCCTGCTTGATCGCGCTCAGCGCGATCTCGGCCTGCTCAGGCCGCCGGTCCAGGACGTGCAGAGCGACGCCGGCCTGCAGATTGATGACCGCGAGGCCGTGCCCCACGACGTCATGCACTTCACGGACGACGGCGAGGCGCTCCTCGTATCGGCGCTGCTGGGCCTGTTCGGACTGTTGCTGTGTCCGGCTCTCCCGCCACGCCCGCTTGACCGCACCGACCGCCCACGGCACCAGCAGCCACCCCAGATAGGGCGCGAACCCGCTGAGACTGCCGCCGTCCACGATCCGGCCGATCGCCTCACTGCCGATC
>JACCTM010000390.1 GCA_013812385.1 Geodermatophilaceae bacterium
TGGTAGGTGCCCAGCCGTCCACCGAAGATGACGTTGTTGGCCACGGCTTCCTCGCGGGCCAACTCCCGGTAGCGCTCGAGCTTCGCCCGGTCCTCGGCGGTGTTGATCGGGTAGTACGGCTCGTCGCCGGTCTCGGCGAATCGTGAGTACTCGTGGAAGATCACGGTCTTGTCGGTCTGGTAGTTGCGCTCCGGATGGAAGTGCCGGAACTCGTGGATGCGGGTGAAGGCCACATCCTCGTCCGCGTAGTTCATCACCGGCGTACCCTGAAAGTCGCCCACCGGCAGCACTTCTTGGGTGAAATCCAGTGTGCGCCAGCCGAGTTCGCCAGCCTCGAAGTCGAAGTACCGGTCCAACGGTCCCGTGTAGACAGTCGGCATCCCCTCCGGGACAGCAGACCGTACATCGAAGTAGTCGGTCTCCAGCGACACCGAGATGTTGTCGTGTGCGGCCATCTTCTTCAGCCAGGCGGTGTACCCGTCGGTGGGCAGGCCCTCGTAGGTGTCCGAGAAGTACCGGTTGTTGAAGTTGTAGCGGACCGGTAGCCGCTTGATGATCGAGGCCGGCAACTCGGTCGGGTCGGTCTGCCACTGCTTCTTGGTGTAGCCGCGGATGAACGCCTCGTACAACGGCCGGCCGATCAGCGAGATCGCCTGCTCCTCGAGGTTCGAAACGTCCCCCGACGCGATCTCCGAGGCCTGCTCGATGACCAGCGCGCGGGCCTCGTCCGGCGTCAGATAGCGCCCGGCGTACTCGCAGATCGTGGCCAGGTTGATCGGCATCGGATACACCCGCCCGGCATAGATCGTGAAGACCCGGTGGATGTAGTCGGTGAAGTCGGTGAACTGGTTGACGTAATCCCAGACCCGCTTGTTCGAAGTGTGGAACAGGTGCGCGCCGTACCGATGCACCTCGATGCCCGTCTCCGGCTCGACCTCGGAGTACGCGTTGCCGCCGATGTGCTCACGGCGGTCGAGAATCACGACCGTCTTGTCCAACTGGGTGGCGACCCGCTCGGCGATGGTCAGGCCGAAGAACCCTGAGCCGACGATCAGTAGGTCGGCGTCGGCGAGTTGGGTGGTGAGACGCGAGCGGTCGGTGCCCGCGGGGGTGGAGGTCACGGGTGGCCAGGGTACTGACCCCGGCCGATGTCGCAGCGACCATGGATGATGGGCCAGTGTCCGCGATCGGCCTGGTGGCCTTCTTAGCGCTGGTCCTGACCGTCCTGGGCCTGATGCACTACTACATCTGGTGGCGGGCGGTGCGCTCCACGACACGCCCCGGCGGACCCGGTCGCCGAATCGGTACCTGGCTCATCGTTGCCGCCTTTCTGCTGACCGCGACCGCGCAGGCCGGTGTCATCTTCATCCCAAAGGACGTGGCCACGCCGCTGGCCTGGGTGGGGTTCAGTTGGCTCGGGTTCGCCTTTTACTTGTTCCTGTTTCTGCTGCTCGGCGAGCTGATCCGGCTTGGCGTACGGATCTTCAGCCCCACTGCGCAGCCATCGGTCGCCGTCGCGGCCCCGGCGATGTTGGCTTCCGGCGTCGGCGCTGGTTCTCCGAGCCCGTCCGAGCGTATGAGTTCGCCCGAGCGTACGAGTTCGCCCGACCGTACGAGCCCGAGCCCGGAGTCGGCCGAGGACCAGAGTGGCCCGTCGCGCGAGGTCAGCAGGCGACTGTTCCTGTCCCGCTCCATTGCGGCGGGTGCGGGTGTGGCGGCGGCCAGCGTGGGCGCGTACGGGATCACCCGGGCGATGGCAGACCCCTTCATACGCCGCGTTCCGGTCCAGATCGCCGGGCTGGATTCCCGACTGGCCGGCTTCCGGATCGCGCTGTTCTCCGACGCCCACCTGGGCACGATCCGGCGCAAGGCGGCGATGGAACAGCTCGTGGACACCGTCAACGGCACCGAGCCCGACATGGTCGCCGTACTCGGGGATCTGATCGACGGCTCGGTCGCCGACCTCGGCGACGACGTGGCACCGCTGGCCGACCTGCAGTCGCCGTACGGCAGTTTCTTCGTCACCGGCAACCACGAGTACTACAGCGGCGCGCAGGAGTGGGTGGACTATCTGCCCGATCTCGGAGTTCGGGTGCTGGCCAACCAGCGGCTGGCCATCGAGCGAGACGGTGCGGCCTTCGACCTTGCCGGGGTCAACGACCTGAACGGCGAGCAGTACGGCGACAGCCCAGATTACGAGGCGGCTCTGGGGGGGCGCAGCCCCGAGCGGCCGGTCGTGCTGCTCTGCCATCAGCCGGTCAGCGTGGACAAAGCGGTCGAGTACGGCGTGGACCTGCAGCTGTCCGGACACACCCACGGCGGGCAGCTGTGGCCGTTCCACTACATCATCGCAGTGGAGCAGGGTGCGGTCAGCGGACTGTCCCGGATCAACGACACCCAGCTGTACGTGACCTCCGGCGCCGGATTCTGGGGCCCGCCGATGCGGGTGGGCGCTGACCCGGAAATCGTGGTGATCGAACTCAA
>JACCTM010000398.1 GCA_013812385.1 Geodermatophilaceae bacterium
GAGACCGCGGACGTCGTGGCCTCGCGCATCCGTCGCGCCCTCGACGTCGTCCCCGCGGAACGGCTGATCGTCAATCCGGACTGCGGCCTTCGGCACCTTCCGGCCTTTGTGGCCCGCGCGAAGCTCAAGGCCATGGTCGCGGGTGCCGCCGCAGTACGCCAAGAGCTGTCCGTACCCAGCAAGCCAGCACGTGCCGAACCCTCGGCCCCCACCCTGACAGAGGAGAGCTAGTCCATGTCCCACGCTGACAACGAGTTCATGTTCACGTCGGAATCGGTGACCGAAGGCCATCCGGACAAGATGGCCGACGCGATCTCCGACGCGATCCTGGACGCGGCTCTGGAACTCGACCCGTACTCCCGGGTCGCCTGCGAGACGATGGTCACCACCGGCATGGTCGTCATCGCCGGCGAGATCACCACGCCCGGGCAGATCCCGTACACCGACATCGTCCGGGACACGATTCGCCGGATCGGTTACACCGCCGCCTGCGGCTTCGACCCCGACCACGTCGCGGTGCTGGTCGCCGTGGACCGACAATCCCCGGATATCGCCCAGGGCGTCGACACCGCCCGCGAGGCGCGTTCGGAATCCAGCACGGACACGCTTGACTCGGTCGGTGCCGGTGATCAGGGAATGATGTTCGGCTACGCCACGAACGAGACGCCGGAACTCATGCCGATGCCGATCGCGCTGGCCCACCGGCTGGCCCGTCAACTGGCCGAGGTACGCAAGAGCGGCGTCCTGCCGCACCTGCGCCCGGACGGCAAGACCCAGGTCACCGTCCGGTACGTCGACGGAGTCCCGGTGTCGGTGGAGAAGGTTCTGATCTCGACCCAGCACGACGAGGACTCCGAGGCCAATCTGGTCGACGAGTTGTGGAACGAGGTCGTCGTCAAGGTGATCCCAGCAGAGCTCTACGACGCGGAGAGTCTCCGGGCGAACTTCTACGTGAACCCGACCGGTCGGTTCGTCATCGGCGGACCGGTCGGGGACGCCGGCCTGACCGGTCGCAAGATCATCGTCGACACCTACGGTGGGTTCGCCCGGCATGGAGGCGGCGCGTTCTCGGGCAAGGACCCGTCGAAGGTGGACCGCTCGGCTGCCTACGCCGCCCGGTACGTCGCCAAGAACATCGTGGCAGCCGGCCTCGCCGACCGCGCGGAGGTGCAAGTTGCCTACGCGATCGGGGTGGCCCGGCCGCTTTCCCTGCTGGTGGAGACCTTCGGGACCGAGAAGGTGGCCAAGTCCGTGATCCGCGAACTCGTCGACGAGCACTTCGACCTGCGCCCGGCCGCCTTCCGCGACTACCTCAAGCTGCACCGGCCGATCTACAGCGCGACGTCGGCCTACGGCCACTTCGGCCGCGATGATGCCGAGTTCAGCTGGGAGAACACCGACCACGCCGACGTTCTCCGCAACGCGGCTGGCCTGTCCTAGATATCTGACGGTCAGCGCTGCATCCGGGGCGCTGACCTGGGGTCGACCGGCTCAGGACCTGCAGAAGTCGGAGATCGCCTCGGCCACCCGGCCCGGCTGGTCCTCTGGGGAGAAGTGCCCGGCGTCCGGGATGAGTCGGCGTTCGGCGTTGGGCAGCCGGGACTGGATTGTCGCGCTGACCTCGACCGGCAACCAGCGATCCTGCTCGCCCCACACAAGCAGGGTCGGCGTCGCCATGGCGTCGAGGAGTGGCTCGAACTCGGCGGTGTGTTGCTCGTCGAAGCCGCGAACATTGCGCAGCCACAGCTGCTGCCCCTGTTCACCCTCCCACTGGTCGAAGTAGGCGGTAAACGCCTCCGGTGCCATCGCCTGTGCGGTGGCGGTGCGGAGATGGGCAGCGGAAATTTCCCGGAAGATGTGCGTCGGCATGGTCGCGTAGACGTCGAGGTGTGCCTTGAGGTGTCGGGTGGTCGCGGTGATCCACGGGCGCAGGACAACCGCGTCGACCAAGGCGATCTTGCGTGCCGGGGTTCCGTGCAGCAGATGGGCTCGCAGTACGGCGGCGCCGCCGATGTCATGGCCGACCAGAGCCGGCTTGTCCAAACCCCATGTTTGTACGAGTTCGGAGAGCACGTCGCCGTGCACCCGGATGGACACCTCCTGCTGCACATGTCGTTGCGACTGGCCGTACCCGAGCAGGTCGAACACGTAGACCGTG
>JACCTM010000410.1 GCA_013812385.1 Geodermatophilaceae bacterium
GTCCTTCGAGACGTCGAGCACGTCATCGATGTCAGCGGGCAGACTGAGATCGAACTATTCGAGGACCAACCGTTTCGCTGGTGGACTCTCGAGGAGATCGCTTCGAGCCGCGAAATCTTTGCCCCCCACGATCTCGCGACGGTGCTGCCGGCCGTGCTCGCTGGACGGTGGTCGGGACCGCCGGATTTCGTCGACGTCCGGGGCAAGAACCGCAGCGGCTGATCACCCTCCATCCCGAGTGGCCCATCCCTAGTGGGAGCACATCGGTCGATGTGGCACCATTGAGGGCTGCTGGCCGGCGATCTCATCGTCTGGCATCGGTGCAGCGCCCCCGAATTCATGTGGACGTCTGTAGTGCTGCCCCGAGTAACCGACCCGAAGACCGAGCCGAGAATTTCTCCAGAACGGACATGCGATGAACACCTTGGACGCACTCGACGCCGAGTCCCTGCGCGACGACATCCCGGACTTTCGGCCCGGTGACTCGGTCAAGGTGCATGTCCGAGTGGTGGAGGGCAACAGGTCCCGTATCCAGGTGTTCCAGGGTGTCGTGCTGCGCCGTCAGGGCGGCGGAATTCGGGAGACCTTCACCGTTCGCAAGATCAGCTTCGGCGTGGGTGTCGAGCGCACCTTCCCTGTACACACCCCGGTGGTGGAGAAGATCGACGTCGTCACCCGAGGCGATGTCAGGCGCGCAAAGCTGTACTACCTGCGTGACCTGCGCGGCAAGGCAGCCAAGATCAAGGAGAAGCGCGACACTGCGACGCGCTAGGCATCGCGGTCCAGCTGTCGGTGCCATCGAGGCAACCCGCCGACGTAGGCTTGGCCGGCCATGAGCATCCCTTCCGAACCGGCCGCGCAGGCCGGCGCAGCCGACTCCGGCGACCGGCCGATCGACCAGCCTGATCGCCGGCCCGAGAACCCGGACAGCGGCGCGGACGGAGCAGCCGCAGCCCCCGCTGTCGAGAGCACGACCAAGCGCGCCGGGGGGCGCGGATCTGCGAGCAAGCCGCAGAACAAGACTTCCCTGCTCAAGGAACTCCCAGTTCTGCTGATCATTGCCTTCGGGTTGGCGGTCCTGATCAAGACGTTCCTGTTCCAGGCATTCTTCATCCCGTCCGGCTCGATGGAGCCGACCCTGCACGGCTGCACGGGGTGCACCGGTGATCGGGTCCTGGTCAACAAGATCGTCTACTACTTCGGCGATCCCCGGCCCGGCGACATCGTCGTCTTCGAGGGCCCCGACACCTGGGCACCCGAGGTGCAGCTCGCTGAACCGGCGAACTGGTTCTCCTCGGTCATGGCCACGCTGGGTCGTGCCATCGGGGTCGGTCCGCCGAGTGAGAAGGACTACGTGAAACGGGTCGTGGCCGTGGACGGCCAGACCGTCGAGTGCTGTGATGCGCAGGGGCGAGTACTCGTGGACGGTCAACCTGTGGACGAGCCCTACATCGTCACGGACAGCCCATTGCAGACCCGTTCGTTCGCCCCGGTGACGGTTCCGGAGGGACGGTTGTGGGTGATGGGCGACAATCGGGCCGGGTCCGCGGACTCACGATCCCACGTCACTGATCAGTACAGCGGCACCATCGCGGTCGACGATGTGATCGGCAAGGCGGCGGTGATCGTGTGGCCGTTCAGTCGGTTCACCATGCTCGACGACCCGGACATCCAAGCTCACGATGCGCCGGGGCGGTACGGGCTGTCCGGATTCGCCGCTGGTGCGCCGCTGGCGCTCGGCATCGGTCTCACGATGCCCCTTGCTCTGCGACGTCGACGGGTCGGCCTGCGGGGCCGGCACCCACCGAGAGGGCGGCCTCAGCCCAGGACGCCTAGCCGGCGATAGGCCGCCTTCGCTGGTTAGGCTCAGCGGGTCATGACCCCTCCCGCGACCGGCCTGATCGCCCGCCCCCGACGCGCCGTCGTGAACAAGGAGGCCGGCCTGTGGGCAATGGAGGAAGCCCTGCACCGACGCGGGTTCTCCTGCGTCGCCGGAGCTGATGAGGCGGGGCGGGGCGCGTGTGCCGGACCGCTGGTCACGGCCGCGTGCATCCTCCCGGCCGGACCGCGGGGCCGGATCCCCGAACTGGCCGACTCCAAGCTCTTGACGGCGGCGGCGCGAGAACGCGTCTACGCCCAGGTCGTACGACGTGCTCGGGCATGGTCGGTGGTGATCATCCCGCCGGGTGAGGTCGATGCCCGAGGACTGCACAAGGCCAACGTCGAGGGATTGCGCCGCGCCTTCGCGCGGCTGGCGGTGATTCCCGAGTACGCGCTGATCGACGGCTTCCCGATCGCCGGCCTGGGCGTACCGGCGTTGGCAGTCTGGAAGGGGGACCGGACGGCTGCCTGTGTTGCGGCGGCATCAGTGCTGGCCAAGGTGACCCGGGACCGGCTGATGGTGGATCTGCACGAGGTGTACCCGGACTACGACTTCGCGACCCACAAGGGGTACATCACCCCCGGGCACACCGGCGTGCTCGATGTCCGTGGACCGTGTCCCGAGCACCGGCGTGGGTTCATCACCGTTTCCAGTCGGTTAGGGGCAGACTCGGGCCGTGACATGGTGGACGCCTTGACGATGCTGGACGCCGAAGCGACACCCGACATCGAGGGAGGTGACTGCAGTGAGTTCTGAGGATCTCGAGAAGTACGAAACCGAGATGGAACTGCAGCTCTACCGCGAGTACAAGGACATCGTCCGACAGTTCACCTATGTCGTGGAGACCGAACGGCGCTTCTACCTCGCCAACTCCGTGGATCTTCAGGTGCGCAATGCCGACGGCGAGGTCTTCTTCGAGGTCCAGATGTCCGACGCGTGGGTGTGGGACATGTACCGCCCGGCCCGCTTCGTGAAGAACGTCCGCGTGGTGACCTTCAAGGATGTCAACGTCGAAGAACTCGACAAGCCCGATCTGCAGCTGCCCGATGAACCTGGCTTGAGCTAGCAGCGCCCAGTCCTGCATTCAGAGCGAGAGAGCCCGCGGATGGACACGACAGAACTCAGCCAGCGACTCTTCGACGCAGCGCTGGGCGGGATCGACATGTGGTCGGTCTACGTTGGTGAGAATCTTGGGCTCTACGCCGCCCTGGCGCAGCGCGGATCGTTGACCGGCGCTGAGCTGGCCGCATCCGCTCAGATACACCCTCGGTATGCCATCGAATGGCTCGAACAACAGGCGGTCACCGGCATCCTCGAGGTGAACGATGCCGACCTGCCGGGTGATCAGCGCCGCTATGCACTGCCCGAGGCCCACGCCGAGGTACTGACCGATCCGGACAGCCTGAACTACGTGGCCCCGTTCATGCGGCTGATGACCGCCGCGGGGATGCAACTCTCGGCGTTGCTCGAGGCATACCGCACCGGTGGCGGCGTGGGTTGGCCACAGTACGGCCCGGACATGCGGACCGGTCAGGCGGAGATGAATCGGCCCTGGTTCCTGGGGGCGTTGGGAACCGACTGGTTTCCCGCCGTTCCCGACCTGGACCAGCGGCTGCGCGACGGCGCCCGAGTGGCCGACATCGGGTGCGGTGAGGGTTGGTCCTCGATCGCGATGGCACTTGCCTATCCAGCCGCCGCCGTCGATGGGTATGACCTGGACGAGCCGTCTGTCCAGGCGGCGCGTGCCCACGCCGAGCAGGCCGGCGTGTCGGGGCGGGTCAGGTACTTCGCCGGTGACGCAGCGGCCACCGACCGGGACGGCGCCTACGACGTGGTCACCGCCTTCGAGTGCATCCACGATCTTGCCAACCCTGTCGATGTGCTCGCGACGATGCGTCGCCTGGTGAAACCCGACGGTCAGGTGATCGTCATGGATGAACGTGTGGCCGAGCGTTTTCCGGGTCGAGGTGATGACATCGAACGGCTGATGTACGGGTTCTCCCTCTTCGTGTGCCTGCCCGACGGGCTGTCGCATTCGCCGTCGGCGGGCACCGGCACCGTGATGCGGCCCGACACACTTCGCCGGTACGCCGAACAGGCTGGATTCTCCGGACTCGAGGTGTTGCCGATCGAGAACGACCTCTGGCGTTTCTACCGGCTCAGCCAAGCAGCCCCAGCCGGCGGGTAGCGGCCAGGATCAGTGCTGTTTCGCTGAGCGGAGGACACTGAGCCGACGGGCCAGCGGCGTTGTCCACAAGCTGATTCCGGTGCGTCCACAATCGCCGTGCGGCCCGGTCATGGCCGGTTGCCGGCGGTCAAGCTTGACGGGTGCATCCCAAGGACGCGCTCGGCGCGCATGGCGAGGATCTCGCAGCCGCTCATCTGGTCGAGGCCGGACTGAAGGTTCTCGATCGGAACTGGCGTTGCCCGATCGGCGAACTGGACATCGTGGCGCGCGAGGGAAACACGCTGGTGTTCTGTGAGGTGAAGACTAGGCGCAGCAACGCCTTTGGCGACCCAGCCGAAGCCGTCACCTGGCGCAAGGCCCGCAAACTGCGTCAGCTGGCCGGACAGTGGCTCTCCGAGCACGACGAGCACGCTCGTGAGGTCCGCTTCGATGTGGTCGCCGTACTCGCCGGCGTCGGCCAACCGGCGACCGTGCGGCACCTCCGGGCGGCGTTGTAGATGTCCCTGGCCCGGACCTGGTCAGTAGGGCTGGTTGGCCTGTCAGGCGGCGTCGTCGAGGTCGAGGTCGACCTGTCCGCGGGGCTGCCCGGAATGGCCATCGTGGGTCTGGCCGACACCGCTGTCAGGGAGTCTCGAGATCGCGTGCGAGCCGCGGTGCTCAACAGTGGGTTGGACTGGCCGAACCGCAAGATCACCATCGGCCTGTCACCGGCCACCCTGCCGAAGCATGGAAGCGGCTACGACCTGGCCCTGGCCGTGGGCGTCCTGGCGGCCAGTGAGCAACTGCCGGCCGGGGTAGCCGAGAAGTTCCTCTTCCTCGGCGAGCTGGGCCTGGACGGCAGGGTGCGAGCCATCCGTGGGGTCCTCCCGGCGGTACGAGCTGCGGTCAAACGGGGCCATCAGCAGGTGGTCGTCGCCGACGACAACGGGTCGGAGGCCCAACTCGTGGGTGCGGCCGACGTCTGGGTCGGCGCGACGCTGAGCGAGGTCGTGGCATTCCTGCGTGGCGATCAGCCGGGGCAACGTCCGGCACCGGTCGATGAGCTGCCACCGCCCGAGGTACCAGACCTGATTGACGTGGTGGGGCAGGCGGCGGGTCGGCTGGCGCTGGAGATCGCCGCTGCCGGGGGTCATCACCTGTTGCTCACCGGGCCACCGGGAGCGGGGAAGACGATGCTCGCCGAACGCCTGCCGGGCATTCTCCCGCCGCTTACCGACGACGAGGCCCTCGAGGTGACGGCAGTGCATTCACTGGGCGGCAACCTCCCACGCGGTGCCCCGCTGATCCGCCGGGCGCCGTTCGAGAGCCCGCACCACACCGCGACCATGCCGGCCCTGGTAGGCGGCGGATCGCCGATGGCCCGTCCGGGCGCCATCTCCCGGGCACATCGCGGGGTGCTGTTCCTCGACGAGGCGCCCGAGTTCACGCGCGGATTGCTCGACTCCCTGCGCCAGCCGCTGGAGAAGGGCAGCGTGTCGTTGCACCGGGCCGCTGGAGTGTCGACCTATCCGTGCCGCTGCCAGCTCATCCTGGCGGCGAATCCCTGCCCGTGTGCCCCGGCGACCGGGGACGCCGACTGCGGATGTACCTCGATAGTCCGGCGGCGCTACGCCGACCGGCTGTCCGGCCCGCTGTTGGATCGGGTGGACCTGCAGGTCAGCCTGCCGGCAGTCTCCCGACGGGCGCTGCTCGACGACGAGGTCCCTCGGGAAGGATCGGCGGAAGTGGGCGCGCGGGTCGTACGGGCCCGGGCGGCAGCGGCGGCACGATTGTCGGCCTATGGGAGACAGCTCAACAGCGATGTGCCCGGCACCGTGCTGCGCGAAGGATTGCGGCTGCCGCGGGCAGCTCTGGCCAGCGCGGAACTGGCTCTCGACCGCGGGCTGCTATCGGTGCGCGGATTCGATCGGATCTTGAAGGTCGCCTGGACATTGGCTGATCTGGCTGGAATGACCAGTCCGGGCGCCGCTGAGGTGGATGCGGCTGTCGGGCTGCGGCTGCGGCGGACCAGATGAGCGCGCACCCTGACCACAGCGGCTTTGCCGATGAGGAGGCTCGGGCTGCCAGGGCGTGGCTCAGTCGTGCCGTCGAACCCGGTCATTCCCTCATGCACGGCTTCGTGAGCTCGGTCGGGCCGATCGCGGCGATGCGTTCGCTTCATTCGGCGCAGGCGCCTGCACAGGTTCAGGCACTGCTGGGTGCGCGCTACGACGAGGACCTGGTGGCAGCCGACCTGGCAGCCGCCGCGGCCATCGGAGCACGGGTCGTCGTCCCGGGTGACGCGGAGTGGCCCGCGGAGTGTCTGCACGCGATGTCGGTGGCCACCGCCATGGGTGTCGAGGGCATCGCGCCGCCACTGGCGCTGTGGGTTCGCGGTAGAGGCGATCTGGTGAGCTTGACCGGTCGAGCGGTGGCGATCGTGGGCGCCCGCGCGTCGACGGCATATGGCACGGAGCAGGCAGCGCAACTGGCTTTCGACCTCGCCGAGCGCGGCTGGACGGTGGTCTCTGGCGGCGCTTTCGGCATCGATGCCGCAGCCCACCGAGGCGCTCTGAGTGCTGGCGCGCCAACGGTCGCGGTCCTGGCCGGTGGCATCGATCGCAATTACCCGGCAGCACACGCGGCATTGTTCGAACGCATCGCCCAGGATGGTCTGCTGGTCAGCGAGTGGCCACCGGGATGCGCGCCCTACCGGCATCGATTCTTGATTCGGAATCGGCTGATTGCAGCGCTCGGTGCAGGCTGCGTGGTCGTCGAGGCATCGGCCCGGTCCGGGGCTCGGCACACCGCCGGTCGGGTTCAAGAACTGGGCCGGCCGGTCATGGCGGTTCCCGGTCCGGTGACGTCGGCGATGTCGGTCGGCACGCATGCGCTTCTGCGGGACACCGAAGCCCGGCTCGTCACCGGGTTCGAGCACGTGATCGAAGAGATCGGTCACCTCGGCGTGGACCTCGCCCCGCCCACCCGTGGCCCGGACACGGCTCGCGACGCCCTGTCCGCGGTGCAGGCACGGACATTGGAGGCGTTGCCGAGCAGGCGGCCGGTGTTGCCCGAGCAGCTTGCCCGCGCCGTCGGGCTGAGCGTGTTGGAGGTGCTCGGTGCCCTCCCGGCCCTGGAAACCCGAGGATTTGCGGAGTGCACCGACGGAGCATGGCGAATAGTCCGCCAAGCCAGGGGGTGACGGCGCGGCGTGGGCGCTTGACGCGCAAGGTTGGCTGACCGACGGTCAACCGGTGAGTCGTTCCCGCCCGCGTCCGGGGAGTACCGAGCTGTCGGCTGTGCTGAATGCCGCTCTGGATGACTTCTTGGACTCGATCGCGCTGACCCGCAACCTGTCGCCGCACACAGTCCGCGCCTATCGGGGCGACGTCCGAGGACTGTTGGAGCACCTGATCCGTCACAGGGCGCAGGACCTGGCCGACCTGGATCTCAGCGTGCTACGGAGCTGGCTGGCCCAACAGCAGACTCTCGGCGCGGCCCGATCGACCTTGGCCAGAAAGGCAGCCGCGGCGCGTACGTTCACCGCCCACGCGCGTGCGGCCGGATGGATCTCGGTCGATCCAGGTGTTCGGCTGTCCAGCCCGCGTGCACATCGGTCACTTCCAGTGGTGCTGAATGCCGACCAGGCCAGGGCAGTGGTCGAGGCGGCCGGCCCACGCGCCTCCGACGCAAACGCCGATGGCGCCGACGGCACCGGCATCGGCCCCAGCGCTCGGGTTGAACGTGCCGTGGCTATGCGGGATCGGCTGGTGCTCGAACTGCTCTACGGCTGTGGCATCAGGGTCAGCGAGCTGGTCGGGCTGGATCTCGGGGACCTCGACGGGGCTCGCCGGCTGATCCGGGTCTTCGGAAAAGGGAGCAAGGAGCGAGTGGCCCCCTACGGTGTGCCTGCCGAGCGCGCACTGGAGGTCTACACCAGGGCAGGTCGGCCGGTACTGGCTACCGCTGACAGTGGTCCGGCCATGTTCCTCGGCAGGAAAGGCGGTCGGCTCGGGCAACGCGAGGCGAGGCGGATCGTGCACATGGCGGTTGCCGCGGTCCCGCAGACCCCGGACATCGGCCCGCACGGTCTACGGCACAGCGCGGCGACACACGTACTGGAAGGGGGGGCGGACTTGCGCAGCGTGCAAGAGCTTCTCGGGCACGCGAGCCTGGCGACCACGCAGATCTACACCCACGTCAGCGCCGAACGGCTCAAGGCGGTCTACCGGCAAGCACATCCTCGCGCCTGACCGCTTGCAGTCGACGGCGGCGCGTGACGAGCCCCAATCCGAACGCGCCGACGGCAAGTGGCCCGGCCGTGGTGGCCAGCCCCGAACGGAGGTCGGCCGCTGATCGTGCGGCGCCGTACCGGGGGAGCAGTCGTACCGGGCCCTGATCAAGCAGCAGCATCGGATCGAGGTAGGACTCGCCACGCTTGAGGCCCCAGTGCAGACAGGCGGGAGCCGGGCAACCGGCGTGTCCGGCCTCGAGAGCGCCGATGACCTGTCCGAGGGAGAGCGCCATGCCGGCTGCAACCGAGGCCAGAACCGGCTCGTAGGTCGTCCGGAGCCCATCGGTGTGCTCGACACTGACCACGCCGCGGCCGGCGAGAAGGCCCGCGTAGACGACCGTGCCGGCCCCGGCCGTTCGTACTTCCTGACCGGGTACGCCGGCGAGGTCGACGCCGCGGTGACCCGCGGCATACGGATTGGCCGGAGGATCGAAAGGGCGTGTGACGGTCAACGGCTCGGGCAATGGCGCGACCCAGGATCCAGCCGAGGCGGCCGCCACCGGCTGGGCCCACCAGAGCCCAGCAGCCACGAACAGCAACGCCGTAGATCGCCAGCCCAACGCGGATCCCACGTCTTGGATCCTGAGTCCTGCGGCGGCTGTTGGCACGCGGTGGGAGCCAGCTGTGGACGGCGCGAACCCGTACGCGACGCCTGTGGACAGCACGCCGTACACTTTGCTCAGCGGTCTGTCCTCGTGGCGGATCGACTTCGCGTGACCT
>JACCTM010000417.1 GCA_013812385.1 Geodermatophilaceae bacterium
GGCCAGAATCAGTCCGGCCACCAAGGCGATCACCAGCACTCCCAGCCAGGCCAACGCCGCCCAGGACGGCCGCGGAAACCGGCGAGAAAGAACCCGACTCACGGCGCAGCGAGCTGGGTCTCAGTCCGCGGCTTGGGGAGTGCGACGCCGACGGTTGCGAGAACGGGTCGAGCCAGCCGAACCAGACGACGATCGCTGCCCGCTGGTCTCCGAGCTAGCCTCGCCCCCGGCGCCCGGAGCGCCCTCGGCGACGACCGCCAGGCCACCTCGGGTCCGATTGCGCGATCGTGACCGCCGCGGACGCCGGGCCGGCTCGTCGCCGGTGACCTGCTGCTCCTCGGAAGGCCGACCGTCGCCACGTGTGGCGTTCTCGGTGCGCGCATTGCTCTGCGTCCGCCGGCCGTTCTGGCCACGCCCACCGCTCGACGCCGAGGAGCGGTCCTGGCCGACGGCGCTACCGCGACCGCCAGACCCGCCCGAACCGGAACGTCCCCCACCCGAGCCACCTGGTCCGCCGCGTCCGCGGCCGGTCTCGCCGACGTCCTCGAGCTGCTCGGCCGACAGGCCCTCACGGGTACGTGCCGAACGAGGCAGCCGCCCAGTCGCCGAAGCCGGGATTCCCTGGTCGGTGTAGTAGTGCGCGGAGGTGGAGTAGGTCTCCGGGGGGTTGTGAAAGGGCAGGTCGAGCGCGGTGTTGATCAGGCCCCAACGGGGCAGGTCGTCCCAGTCGACGTAGGTCACCGCAATTCCTTTGCCGCCGGCCCGGCCGGTGCGCCCGATCCGGTGCAGGTAGGTCTTCTCGTCCTCGGGGCACTGGTAGTTGACGACGTGGCTGACACCTGTCACATCGATCCCGCGGGCCGCGACGTCGGTGGCGACCAGGACGTCGACCTTCCCGGAGCGGAAGGCGCGCAGCGCCTGCTCGCGGGCTCCCTGCCCGAGATCACCGTGCACCGCCGCGGCGGCGAAGCCCCGGTCGACGAGTTCGTCGGCGACCTTCTGGGCGGTCCGCTTGGTTCGGCAGAAGACCATGGTCAGGCTGCGGTCGGTGGCCTGCAGCAGCCGGGCGAGCAGTTCGGGCTTGTCGAGGTTGTGCGCCCGGTAGACGTACTGGGTCGTATCCGGGACCGTCGAACCCTCGTCGTTGCCATGCGCGCGAATGTGGGTCGGCTGGGTCATGAACTGGCGGGCCAGGGTCACGATCGGGCCGGGCATGGTCGCGGAGAACAGCATGGTCTGGCGCTGGGTCGGGACCATGCTCAGGACCCGCTGGATGTCCGGCAGAAAACCGAGGTCGAGCATCTCGTCGGCCTCGTCGAGGACCAGCACGCTGACCGAGCCCAGCATCAGGTGCCGCTGCTCGGCGAGGTCCAGCAGCCGGCCGGGCGTACCGACCACGATCTCCACGCCCTTGCGCAGCGCTTCGATCTGCGGCTCGTACGCGCGACCGCCGTAGATGGCCTGGACTCGGATGCCGCGCTTGGATCCGGCGGTGGCCAGGTCACGGGCGACCTGGACGCACAGCTCCCGGGTGGGTACGACGACCAGGGCCTGAGGCATCCCGTCGGCACCCTCGGCGGTGTTGGTCAGCCGCTGCAGCATGGGTACGCCGAAGCCCAGCGTCTTGCCCGTGCCGGTGCGGGCCTGACCGATCAGGTCGTGTCCGCCCAATGCGATCGGGAGGGTGAGCTCCTGGATCGCGAAGGTGCGGGTGATGCCGACCTCGGCCAGCGCCGCGGTGATGTCGGGATGCACATCGAAGTCGGTGAACAGCGGTGCGGTCTCCTCGACCGGCGCGCGGGCGGCCAGTTCTTCGGCCGACTCCACTTCAGGAGCACCCTCGGTGGCGTGTTCGAGGGCGACGATCTCGTCATAGGCCGGGCGTTGATGCCCAGGCTCGGTTCGGGACTGCTCGGAATTGGTCTGGATACTCAAGTGCTCTCGCCTCTACGTCGGTTTCCGCTTCGCGCCGACGTCCGGTGGCGATCAGGTGATTTCGCGAGGCCGAGTCGAAAACTCAAGCGACTCGCCGAATCAGATCGCGGTGGCGCATTCCGGTTCATCCGGAG
>JACCTM010000433.1 GCA_013812385.1 Geodermatophilaceae bacterium
AACCTCTACATCGCGCAGAACATCGTTCCGATCCTGAGCGAGTCCGTCTCCAACGACACCATCGAGACCGCGCTCAACGCCGTGTCCGCCGCGTTGACGACCGAGAACCTGACAGCGGCCCTGGCCCAGGTCACCGTCGACAAGATGAGCTCGGCCGACGTCGCCGAGCAGTTCCTCACCGACAACGGCCTGATCTGAGGCTCCGACTGAGGCCCCGGCCAGTCACATCTCGAGAGTGGCCGGGCCTCAGTCGATCAACGCAGATGACCAACTGCCGACGGTCATTGCACGCAGAACTCGTTGCCCTCCGGGTCGAGCATCACGATCCACCGGCTCATCTCGTCCGTACGCTCCTCCACGACCGTGCCGCCTGCCTCGCGCAGCTTCTCGGCGTGCGACGAGACCCTGGCCCAGTCGTGGTCGGGTGCCCCGACGTTGACATCCAGATGGACACGGTTCTTGGCCTGCTTGCCCTCCGGCACCTTCTGGAAGAACAGCCGCGGCCCGCTCCCGTCCGGATCCACCAGCGCCGAGTAATTGTCGACCTCGTCTACCGGCAGCCCGACCGACTCGATGAAAGCCGGCCAGCTGTCGAAACCGTCGGGTGGGGGCTGGAGGACGTAGCCGAGCGCCACCGCCCAGAAGCCGGCCAGCGCCGGCGGGTCGTCGGCATCGAAGCTGACCTGAAAGGAAAGGGACATGGCGGGAGGCTAGCCACGCTGACCGACAGGTAACGAGATGATCATCGGCAAAACCGTGGTTTTCGCGCCGAGAAAGGGGCCATTTGCCGATGATCAACTCAGTCCGGCAAGGACGTGTGCCGGCATCGCCTCAGGTATGGGGAGTCGGCAACGGGAAGTTCGGCGGCTTGCGGGCGTGTCAGGGTGGACAACGGCCACACGTAGTCGGCATCACCGGGTAAACTCGCAAGGCACCTACCGCGAGCATGTCACCAGCGGGGATCTGAGCGACTTTCCTACCGTCTAGGTCTGTCGGTCCACGCGCCAGGCAGCGGGTCGGTGCGCCGGATGACTCACCCTTGTCCGGCACCGCCGACAAGAGGAGCCCGCCCGCGTGGTCGCCAATCCCATGGATCCTGCCCCGTCGTCGGGATCGTCCGTCCCCGCTCGAGCCAAGCCAAAGGGCTACTCGGCAAGCTCGATCACCGTCTTGAAGGGCCTCGAGGCGGTCCGTAAGCGTCCCGGCATGTACATCGGCTCCACTGGGGAGCGGGGGCTGCACCATCTGGTGCAGGAGGTCGTCGACAATGCGGTCGACGAGGCGTTGGGCGGGCACTGCGACCGGATCGAGGTAAGCCTGCTGGCCGACGGCGGTGTCCGGGTCTCGGACAACGGCCGTGGCATCCCGGTCGACCTGCACCCGATCGAGAAGAAGCCGACGGTGGAACTTGTCCTGACCACGCTGCACGCCGGCGGCAAGTTCGACGGGGAGTCCTACGCGGTGTCTGGCGGTCTGCACGGAGTCGGGGTCTCGGTGGTCAACGCCCTGTCGACCCGACTCGACGTAGAGATTCGCAAGGATGGTTTTCGGTGGACCCAGCCGTACGTGAACAGTGCGCCGGCCCGGCCCCTCACCAAGCACGAGGCCACCGATCGCCAAGGCACCACGATCACGTTCTGGGCCGATCCGACCATCTTCGAGGAGACCGTCTACTCCTTCGAAACGATTAAAAGCCGCCTGCAGGAGATGGCCTTCCTCAACCGCGGCCTGACCATCGTCGTACGCGACGAGCGCGACGAGGCCGAGCCGCCGGTCGAGGTGACCTACCACTACGCCGGTGGCATCGAGGACTTCGTCCGACACCTGAACTCCAGCAAGGGCGCCAGCCACAAGTCGGTGATCGGCTTCTCCGCCGAGGTCACGGGGATGGCCGCCGAGGTCGCCATGCAGTGGAACGAGTCCTACGGCGAGAGCGTGTACACCTTCGCCAACACGATCAACACCCACGAGGGTGGCACGCATGAGGAGGGTTTCCGGGCGGCGCTGACCACAGTCGTCAACAAGTACGCCGTGGACAAGAAACTGCTCAAGGACAAGGACGAGCGGCTGACCGGCGACGACGTGCGCGAGGGGTTGGCCGCGATCGTGTCGGTCAAGCTCGCCAACCCGCAGTTCGAGGGCCAGACCAAGACCAAGCTCGGCAACACCGAGGTCAAGGGTTTCGTTCAGAAGATCTGCAACGACTGGCTCGGCGACTGGCTGGAGCGCAATCCCAGTGAGGCCAAGCTGATCGTGCTCAAGGCGTCCTCGGCCGCCCGGGCCCGTCGCGCCGCGCAGCAGGCCCGCAAGTTGGCCCGCAAGAGCGCGATGAGCGATTTCGGGATGCCGGGCAAGCTCGCCGACTGCCGATCGACCGACCCGGTCGCCTCCGAGGTGTACGTCGTCGAGGGCGACAGCGCCGGGGGGTCGGCCAAGTCCGGGCGGGATTCGATGTTCCAGGCGATCCTGCCGATCCGGGGCAAGATCATCAACGTCGAGAAGGTGCGCTTGGACCGCGCCCTGAAGAACAACGAGGT
>JACCTM010000466.1 GCA_013812385.1 Geodermatophilaceae bacterium
CCCTTCTTGCCGCCGGCCTCTGAGGTGGCGTGCTCGTAGGCGTCCAGGATGAGTTCGGCGTGGTCGTAGTCCTCCTGTGATGGGGCGTAGATCTCGTTGGCTGGC
The DNA here is from genome assembly GCA_013812385.1 of Geodermatophilaceae bacterium. GTDB lineage: Bacteria > Actinomycetota > Actinomycetes > Mycobacteriales > Geodermatophilaceae > JACCQS01. Next base: position 106 of record JACCTM010000466.1, read on the forward strand.
TCGATCTGGCCCGGGTGCAGCACCCACTTCCCGTCGAAGCCCAGCATCGCCGAGCGCTTGGCGACCTCCTCGAAGGCCGGGACATCGCGTACCTGCAGGAACGGCCCGTCGATCGCGTGTACGCCGCGGGCCCGGGCGGCCATCAGGATCTGCATGAGGATGTAGTGGAACGGGTCTCCCGGGTAGTCCGGGTGCAGCGCGCCGACGACGAGAGACTTCATGTTGATGCTGGCCATGAAGTCGGCCGGGCCGAAGATGATCGCCTCGATCCGCGGGCTGGCGAAAGCGATGTCGTTGACGTTGATCAGCCCCTGGGCTGTCTCGATCTGCGCCTCGATCCCGATCTTTCCGACCTCGAGGCCATTGGTCTTCTCGATCTGAGTCAAGAGGATGTCCAGCGCCTGGACCTGCGCCGCGTCGGCGACCTTGGGCAGCATGATGCAGTCGAGGTTCGCGCCGGCGCCCTCTACGACCTCGATGACATCGCGGTAGGTCCAGTGCGTGGTCCAGTCGTTGACCCGTACGACGCGCAGCCGCTGCCCCCAGCCACCCTCGTTCAGGGCAGCAACGATGTTCTTGCGGGCACTGGGCTTGGCCAGCGGCGCACAGGCATCCTCGAGGTCGAGGAAGACCTGGTCGGAGTTCAGGCTCTTGGCCTTCTCGAGGAAGCGCGGACTGCTGCCGGGTACGGCAAGGCACGAACGGCGGGGACGCAGGTCTGCCACGGAGGGCCTCCTCATCGACGTAGGGCTTCGACACTATGGGGTGAACTGCTCCGGGATCGCCGCTTCGGCCGGGTGATCTCCGGCACGCACCACCAAGGCGACGCCGAGGACCACGAGCGCCAGACCCGGCAGGGCGAGAGCCGGTGGCACTTGGTCGACGAGAATCAGCGCGAACAGCGCCGCCCCGGGCACCTCGAGCAGCAGCACCAGACCGACCACGGTGGGGCCCACATCGGAGACAACGAGGTTGAACACGGTGTGGCCCAGTAACTGTGCGGCCAAGGTGATCGCCAGAATCAGCAGCCAGTCTCGCAACTCAAAACCCACCAGCGGTACGCCGGCGAGCACGGCGACGCCGCCGAGAAGCGCGGCGCAGACTCCGTAACAGCAGATCGAGTACGTCGTGGTGCTGATCTCCGTACGCACCCGAGCCCCGATCAGCACGTACCCGGCGCCGAAGATGCCTCCGGCGAGCGCGAGTGCGTCTCCGAGCACGGCATCGGCCGACACCGTTACGTCGACTCCGGCAATCACGACTGTGCCCAAGATTGCCAAGAAAAGCCCGAGCCAGGCGATCCGCGGCAGCCACTGCCCGGCGATGCTCGCGGCCAGCGCAGTCCAGATAGGGGTGGTGCACACCAGGGCCGTCGCCGTCGAGACGGACGTGAGCGTGATGCTCGGGATCCAGGTCCCGAAGTGCGCCGCGAGAAAGGCGCCGGCCAGCACACAACGGCCGATCAGAGCCGGGCGCAGGGCGCGAAACTCCGCGCCGCGCCGCAACGCCGCGGTGGGCAGCAGAAAGGCGGCTCCCAGCGCCGTACGCCAGAACCCGAGTGCCAGCGCCGGAGCCACAAGCAGGGCCGTCAGTGGGGCAGACAGGGACACCCCGAGGACACCGATCAGCAACAAGGTCCACGACCTGGCGCTGGGCCGGTGAACGGCCCAATCGACGCCGTCTGCCACAGGCGGAGTCTGTCACCGGCGTACCGGATCGTCGCGGTTCACCGAATGCACCTATCCCGGCGCCTGAACGGTGCATTCGGTGCTCCGCGATGGCTCGCCTTAGGCTCGCCGACGTGGCTGGAGACAATGCCGAGGCGTCGGCTGCGGTCGAGGCGGCCATGAAGGGCGCCGGCGTGGTGTGGCTGCGCCCCGACCGAGGCCCAACCGGAACGCCTGTGCATCCACCCAGCACCGGCCCGGTCTGGCATGTCTGGTCCGATGGTGCCTGCTATCTCCTGACCGGCCCCGGAGAGCAACCACTTCCAGGAATCGTCCACGGGGCCCAGTGTCAGGTCACTGCCCGCGACGGTGCCGGAGGGCGAGCCATCACCTGGGCGGCGACAGTTGATGCCCTCGATCCAGCCGGATCGGAATGGAGGTCCGTCGCCCCCAAACTGGCAGCCGGGCGACTCAATGGCGGCGATCCGGTGGCGGTCGTCCCGACCTGGCCGGGGCGCCTGACCATTCTGTGCCTGCGTCCGACCGGCGCCCTGACCACAGCGCGTACCGGCCTGCCCGACGGCAGCCAGGCGGCGGTCCCGCTGCCCAGCCCGGCCACCACGCCGTACCGGATGCCGTCCGACATCACGCGCCGATGGCGGCGACGCCGGCGGGCGGACCAGGAGAGGAACAAGACCTGATCGAGCCGTCAGGCCCTGCGGTGGCTACTGCGCACCTGTAGACCGTGGCGGCGTCAGAATCGGTGCGGCGCGGAAGGGAAGCCACGATCGGCGTCACCGGTAGCCTCACGGCTCGTGACGACGACAACAAAGGTGTACGTCGCGCAGCTCGCCCGCCTGTACGTCTTCGATCCCAACGGTGACCGAGTAGGTCGGGCACGCGATGTCGTCGTGGCGCTGCGGCTCGGGGCGGTACCGCCGCGGGTACTCGGCCTGCTGGTCGAGATCACGGGCCGCCGGCGCATTTTCGTCCCGGTCGGTCGGGTGACCGGGATCGACAGCGGCGCAGTACGACTGGGCACCGGGATGCTCAACCTCCGACGGTTCGAGCAACGCGCCGGAGAGACCCTCGTACTCGGCGAGCTGTTGGATCGCTCGGTGATCATGAACGAGAACCAGGCCCGCGGCATCGTCGTCGACGCGGCGATGGAGATGACCCGCGGATCGGAGTGGCTGCTCACCCGGCTGGCCGTGCAGGAGACCGGCCGGCTGGGGCGCCGTCGAGGTCGGGTTCACCAGTTGGACTGGGACGAGGTCACTGGTCTCGCTCTCGTCGAGCATGGGCAGAGCACCGAGACGTTGCTCGCCGGTATGCGCGGGTTGAACCGGGCCGACCTCGCCGCCGAGTTGATGGACCTGCCCGACAAACGTCGCCAGGAGGTCGCCGAGTCTTTGGATGACGACAGCCTGGCCGATGTCCTGGAAGA
>JACCTM010000487.1 GCA_013812385.1 Geodermatophilaceae bacterium
CCGAACAGGCAGCCCTCGATCCGGTCGGCGCCAGCTTGGAAACCGAGCTCGGCAGCGGCCACCGCGGTACCGCGGTCGTTGTGCGGGTGCAGGGACAACACGACGTTCTCACGATGCGCCAGATGGCGGTGCATCCACTCGATCGAGTCGGCATAGACGTTGGGAGTGGACATCTCGACGGTCGCCGGCAGGTTGATGATGACCGGCCGGTCGTGCGAGGGCTCCCAGATCTCGTTGACCGAGTTGCAGACCTCGGCGGCATACGGCAGCTCGGTCCCGGTGTAGGACTCCGGCGAATATTCGAACCGGACGGCGGTGTCGCGGAGATATTCAGCGTGCTTGAGGCACTGCTGCGCGCCGTTGCGCGCAATGTCGGTGATCCCGTCGGTGTCCAGGCCGAAGACGACTCGACGCTGCAGGGTCGACGTCGAGTTGTAGAGGTGCACGATTGCTTCCCGAGCGCCACGGATCGACTCGAAGGTCCGTTCGATCAACTCGTCACGGGCCTGGGTGAGCACTTGGATCGTGACGTCCTCAGGGATCAGATCGGCCTCGATGATCTGTCGGACGAAGTCGAAGTCGGTCTGGCTCGCGGCCGGAAAGCCGACCTCGATCTCCTTGTAGCCCATGCCTAGCAGGAGATTGAACATCCGGAGCTTTCGAGCCGGCGTCATCGGGTCGATCAGCGCCTGATTTCCGTCGCGCAGGTCTACCGCACACCACAGCGGGGCCCGGTCGATGACGCGGTCCGGCCAACTGCGGTCGGGCAGTGTGATCCCGCCGTACGGTTGGTACTTTTGGATCGGCATCCGCGAAGCCCGTTGTCGCAGAGCATGATCCACGGCTGTCGGATGCCCACGTGTGGGCTCGGCGGCGGTGCTGAGGTCGTACGAGGTGGTGGTCACGATCGGTGCTCCTACTTGGATGTCGCTTCTCCGCTCGGGTCTTTCACGAGCGAAGGCGACCGGCGCAACAGCAAACCCGCGACGAGGGAGCCGGCCTAGGAGTGAGGGGCCTCGTCGCGGCGGCTAAGGAGCAGAACGCCGGTCATGTTGATCGCAAGCTTACCGTAACCCGCAGCACGGTAGGATTCTGCCATGAAGGCAACCATTGATTCGGCAGGGAGATTGGTTATCCCCAAGCTACTCCGTGACCGCTTGGGACTGACCCCTGGGGAAGTCGAGGTGACCAGTGAAGGCGCCGCGCTACGCGTCGAGCCGGTCGCTGCAACTGAACTCGGCGAGCGGGACGGGCGCCTGGTGATCCCTAAGACAGGATCGCGCCTGGATTCAGAGACAGTGACCGGCCTGCGCGATGCCGACCAGAAGTAGAGCGCCCGACCTCCTCGTCGACACCAGCGTGGCCGTGCCGTTGATGGTGGCTGACCACGAATTGCACGAACCGACGTTTGAAGCCATCGCTGCGCGGCGCCTCGGCCTGGCTGGTCACGCCGCCTTCGAGACGTTCTCGGTGCTCACCCGACTCCCAGCCCCGCTTCGCCGTACGCCGGCAACGGTCGTCCGCATGATCGCTGACAACTTTCCGGCGAGCCGGTACCTCTCGACAGCCGGTGCCGCCCAACTGCTTCCTCGTCTGGCGATCGAGGGAGTGCGCGGTGGCTCGGTGTATGACGCCCTGGTGGGTGCAGCGGCAGCGGAGAGTGGGCTGACCTTGGTCACCCGGGATCGCCGAGCGCTGGACGTCTATCGCGCGCTCGGTGTGGATATCCAGATCCTCGACGATCGCTGAGCCCACGGTCCGCAACGGCGGGCATTTCGCCGTGATCGGTAAGCCAGCTGGTCGGGCCGAGGCTCTCGGTATCCTTTCGACCTGTGGGCGTGATCGTGCAGAAGTACGGGGGATCCTCGGTCGCCACCACCGAGCACATCAAGCGGGTGGCCCAGCGGATCGTGACCGCTCGCCGCCGCGGTGACAGCGTCGTGGTGGTGGTCAGCGCCATGGGCGACACCACCGACGACCTCCGCGACCAAGCCATGCAGATCACGCCGATCCCACCCGGCCGCGAGTTGGACATGCTGCTCACCGCCGGAGAGCGGATCTCCATGGCATTGCTGGCCATCGCGATCTCGACGCTTGGCTTAGAGGCCAGATCCTTCACCGGCTCGCAGGCCGGGGTGATCACGACTGCCACACACGGCAGGGCGCGGATCATCGACATCACGCCGGGGCGGATCCAGAGCGCCCTGGACGAGGGTTCGATCGCTATCGTCGCCGGGTTCCAGGGCGTCAGCCAGGACACCAAGGACATCACGACGCTCGGGCGGGGCGCATCGGACACCACCGCGGTTGCGTTGGCCGCGGCGCTGAACGCCGACATCTGTGAGATCTACACCGATGTGGACGGAATCTTCACCGCCGACCCGCGCATCGTGCCCAACGCCAAGCGCCTCGAGCAGGTGACCTACGAGGAGATGCTCGAACTGGCCGCCTGTGGTGCGAAGGTGCTCAATCTGCGGTGCGTGGAATACGCCCGCCGCTACGACATGCCGGTCAGGGTGCGTTCTTCGTACTCGCAACTGCTGGGAACCCTGGTGACCGGCTCGATGGAGGACCTCACGGTGGAACAGGCGATCATTTCCGGCGTCGCGCACGACCGTAGCGAAGCGAAGATCACCGTGGTCGGCGTCCCGGACAAGCCCGGTGAGGCGGCGGCGATCTTCCGCTCAGTGGCGGCCGCGGAGATCAATCTCGACATGATCGTGCAGAACGTCTCAGCTGCCACGACGGG
>JACCTM010000019.1 GCA_013812385.1 Geodermatophilaceae bacterium
CGGTTGCTTCCAGATGACCAATCAGGAACTGGCAACCTGCGCGATCGAGGGAATCCCGATCAAGGTGGCCATCATCAACAACGGCAATCTCGGCATGGTCCGCCAGTGGCAGACGCTGTTCTACGACGGGCGCTATTCCAACACCGGCCTGGGCACCCTGCAGACCGAGCAGACCCGCCGGATCCCAGACTTCGTTCTCCTCGCTGAGGCACTGGGTTGCGTCGGACTACGGTGCGAGACAAAGGCAGACGTCGACATGACGATCGAGAAGGCCATGGCGGTCAACGATGCACCGGTGGTCGTGGACTTCTGTGTCGGTCAGGACGCCCAAGTCTGGCCGATGGTGCCCGCCGGCACCAGCAACGACGAGATCCTTGCCGCGCGCGATGTGCGCCCGGTCTTCGACGAGTCCCAGGTCTGAGGACCGGAAGGGCACAACTCATGAGCAGGCATACTCTTTCGGTCCTGGTCGAGAACAAACCCGGTGTGCTTGCCCGAGTCTCGGCGTTGTTCAGCCGTCGCGGATTCAACATCGACTCGCTGGCCGTAGGGCCAACCGAGAACGCGGACCTGTCACGCATGACCATCGTCGTGAACGTCGCCGCTCAACCGCTCGAGCAGGTCACCAAGCAGCTGAACAAGCTGATAAACGTGATCAAGATCGTCGAGCTCGATGACGACGCTGCCGTCCAGCGTGAGTTGCTCTTGGTGAAAGTCGCTGCACCCCTGGCGGATCGGGCGGTCGTCCTGCAGACCGCGGAACTGTTCCGGGCTCGCGTGGTCGATGTCAACGCTGAGAGCGTCACCCTCGAGGCCACCGGAGCGCCGGCCAAACTCGAGGCCCTGCTCGAAGTGCTCACGCCACTGGGTATCAAGGAGATGGCACAGTCGGGGGTCGTGGCGATGGCTCGCGGACCCCGTTCTATCGCCGGCTCCGGCTCCTTGCGCGCAGTGGACCGCGCGTCCTGACCGCCTCCCCCCGTACCGCTTCACCTGTACGTCCCTGACCGCTCATACCGACCCGACGAACTCCCGAGAGGACACCCGCGTTCCATGGCTGCCGAGATCTTCTACGACGACGATGCCGACCTGTCTGTGATCCAGGGACGGGTCGTGGCCGTCCTGGGTTACGGCAGCCAGGGGCACGCGCACGCGCTGTCGCTGCGAGATTCCGGCGTCGACGTACGCGTCGGACTGCCCGAGGGCTCGAAGAGTCGGGCCAAGGCTGAGGCCGAGGGCCTGCGCGTCGTCACTCCGGCCGAAGCGTCCGCAGAAGCTGACGTGATCATGATCCTGGCACCGGACCACATTCAACGCACGCTGTACATCCAGTCGGTGGAGCCCAACCTGCAGGACGGTGATGCGCTGTTCTTCGGTCATGGATTCAACATCCGATTCGGCTACATCAGTCCACCGTCCAATGTGGACGTGGCGATGGTCGCGCCGAAGGGTCCGGGACACCTCGTCCGTCGAGAGTTCTCAGACGGCAAGGGGGTTCCATGCCTGGTCGCCGTCGAGCAGGATGCGTCAGGTAACGCCCTGCCTCTCGCGCTCTCCTATGCCAAGGGAATCGGCGGGACGCGGGCTGGAGTAATCAAGACCACTTTCACCGAGGAGACCGAGACCGACCTCTTCGGAGAGCAAGCTGTCCTATGTGGAGGGTTGTCGGCGCTGGTCGTAGCCGGATACGAGACCCTGACTGACGCGGGCTACCAGCCTGAAATCGCCTACTTCGAGTGCTTGCACGAGCTCAAGCTGATCGTCGACCTGATGTACGAGGGCGGAATAGCCAAGCAGCGCTGGTCGGTCTCGGACACGGCTGAGTACGGCGACTACACGTCCGGACCGAAGGTCATCGATTCACACGTGCGCGAAACCATGGACAGGATTCTGGCCCGGATCAAAGATGGTTCTTGGGCCAAGGACTTCATTGCCGACCAGGACGCCGGTGCCCCCGATTTCAAGGCCAAGCGCGCGGCGGCCGAGGAACACCCGATCGAGTCCACCGGACGCAATCTGCGCGGGCTCATGAGCTGGGTCAAGACCGAGGACGACTACCAGGGCAGCGCCACGCGGAACTGACCGCGCCCCTCGGAGCGTGGCTGCACCAGAAGGCCTATCAGGGGGAGTTCAAGAGCCTCGGCGGGCGCGGTGAGCGGCGAAATACTGCGCTGCCGGTCCAAGACTCAGCAGGACGATGATGAGGCCGGCCATCACCAGGCCGATCAACTGAGAGACGATGCCACCACCGTCGGTGCTGGGATCGCCCAGGCTGCCGAGAAAGCCGATCAATCCCAAGCCGGCCACCAGGGACGCCGCGACGATGAGCAACACTCTGCTGCGCCCGCTCAGTGCCAGTACCGAGCCCCAGATCAACATCACGGCAATGCTCACGACGAGCAGGCCGATGACGATCAGAACTCCCAGAATGGCCCCAGCGATTCCCGTTCCGCCGTCATCAACGCCGGTCAGGAAACTGCCCCCGGCGAACAGCACGATCGCGGCGATCACTGCGAAGGCGCCCAGGATGAATCCGAGCACCGCTGCGGCGGTGACTGCCCCGGGGCGCTGGGGAGAGGTACCGCCGCCGTAGCCGTAGGGCTGCGGTTGACCCAGTTGGCCGTAGCCGTACGGCTGGGGATAGCCCGGCTGCTGGCCGGACCCGGCCTGCTGTCCGTACCCCGGTTGCTGCCCGTATGCCGACTGCTGGCCGTAACCCGGTTGTTGTTGGCTGTCGCCGTAGGAAGTCATCCGGTCCGCCTCTGCTCTGGTGTGATCAGCCGAACGTCTTGCCGCCACGTGAGGTGATCCACGCCTTTGACTGCGGGTTCACGAGGAACACGATGATGAGGATCGGGAAGATGAAGCTGATCAGGGACGACGCCTGGAAGTAGATGAGCATCGAGATCAGATTGATCACGATCGATGCCGCGGCCAACCCGAGCAGGATGACGAAGTTCTTGCCCTGCAAGGCCTGGACGCCGCCGTAGATGAGGCCGGCCGATATCACCAGGCCGAGGATGACAAAGATGACCAGGGAGCTGGGAACGCCGAAGCTACCGATCACGCTGAATGCCAGCAGGCCCCCGATCAGACCCAGTCCACCCGAGATGAAGGCTAGGACCGCTGCCGCGGTGACCATCCCAGGGCGGTTCTGGGTAGCCGCTGCCCCGTACCCGGCCGGAGGCGCGGATGGATAGGAGCCCTGCTGGCCGTACCCGG
>JACCTM010000036.1 GCA_013812385.1 Geodermatophilaceae bacterium
ATGATCGCGGAGGGTTTCTAGGTGGGGAGCAGCCCGCGGCGTTCCAGGAGCGGTTCGATCCGGGGCGGTCGGCCGCGGAAGGCTGTGAAGGCATCCATCGGGTCCACGCTGCCGCCGCGGGACAGCAGCCCGGCGCGGAAGGCGTCGCCGTTCCTACGCCGAAGACCGTCGTTCTCGTGGAACCATTCGACGGTGTCGGCGTCGAGGACCTCCGACCAGATGTAGGAGTAGTAGCCGGCGCTGTAACCGCTTGCAAAGATGTGCGAGAAGTATGAGCTCCGGTACCGCGGTGGGATCGAATGCAGTTGCAGCCCATGATGAGTCAGCGCCGCAGCCTCGAAGTCCTCCACGTCCGCCGGCGCAACGGGTGGGTCCGACGGTGACCGACGATGCCACTCCTGGTCGAGCAGTGCCGCGGCGAGGTAGGACGTCGTCGCGAACCCCTCGCCGTAAGCGCGCGAGGCCAGCAGCCGATCGGTGAGTTCCTGGGACAGCGGCTGACCGGTTTCGTGGTGAACGGCATAGTTCGCGAGCACGCTCGGCCACCAGGCCCACATCTCGTTGACCTGCGACGGGTATTCGACGAAGTCGCGCGGGACGCTGGTCCCGGAGAAGCGCGGGTAGCCGACGTCGGAGAAAAGGCCGTGCAAGGCATGCCCGAACTCGTGGAAGGCAGTACGTACCTCGTCGGTACTCAGCAGGGTCGGTTCTCCGTCTGCCGGGCGCGGGATGTTCAGGGTGTTCACCACGACCGGCAACGTGTCGAACAGCTGGCTCTGGTCCACGAAGGTGTTCATCCACGCTCCGCCGCGCTTGGACTCCCGAGCGTAGAAGTCCGCGAGGAACAGGCCCAGCGGCGCGTCGTCGGCGTCGGTGACCTCGAAGACGCGCACATCGGGGTGAAACGTCGGCAGGTCATGCCGTTCGACGAACCGCACTCCGTAGAGCTCACCGGCCGCGTGGAAGATCCCGTCCACCAGGACCCGCTCCAACTCCTGGTACGGGCGTACCGCGGCGGCGTCGATGTCGAACCTCGCGCGCTTGACCCGATCGGCGTAGTAGGCCCAGTCCCATGGCTGCAGGGCTCCGGTACCGCCGTCGGCCTCGAAGGCTGCTTGCAGCTCGGCCTCCTCGGCCCGGGCGTTGGCCACCGCCGGCGCGACCAGCCCGTCCAGCATCGCCGACACCGCATCGGTGGTACCCGCGGTCTGATCCTCGACGATGTAGGAGGCATGGTCGGCGTAACCGAGCAAACCGGCGCGTTCGGCCCGCAGGCTCGCCATCCGAGTCAGGGTGACCCGCGTGTCGAACTCGTTGTCCCGCAAGCCACGCGTGGTTGCCGCGCGAAAGACTCGCTCTCGCAACGCCCGGTCGGCCAGCGACACCAGCACCGGCTGGACGGTCGGCAGGATCAGGGGCAGTAAGTACCCCGAGTCGTGCCCACGGTTGCGGGCGGTCTCGGCCGCGGAGGCGATGGCGTCCGCGCTCAGACCGGCCAGCTCCGTGATGTCCTCGACGTGGATAGCGCAGGCATTCGTCTCGGCCAGCAATCGTGCGGAGAAGTCGGCCGACAGGCTCGACAGGTCCTCGTTCAGCCGGCGCAACCGGGCTTGATCGTCCTCGGAGAGCCGGGCTCCCGCACGTACGAAGTCGCTGCGGTACCGCTCCAGAAGACGGTCCTGTTCCGCACTGAGTCCCAACTCGGCTCGTCGCTCGTACAGGTCCTCGATCCGGTCGAACAGGGCGGCGTGCAGGTGGATCGCGTCCGAGTGGGCAGCCAGTTGCGGCGCCACGGTGGCCTCGATCGCCCGCAGGCCGTCGGTGGACGTCGAGCCGACCAGGTTGGACAGCACCGTGCTGACCCGGTCCAGTAGTCGTCCGGAGCGTTCCAAGGCGACGACCGTGTTCTCGAAGGTCGGATGATCCGCCGAGTCGGCGATCGCATCGACCTCGGCCCGCTGCTCGGCCATCCCCGCATCGAAGGCGGGGAGGTAATGCTCCTCGCGGATCAGGTCGAAGGGCGGCATCTCGTACGGGAGCTCACTGGGCCGGGCGAAGGGGTTGTCATGTGAGCGGCCGGGCAGAGCCTGGAGCACACCTTGGCCAGGGTTAGGAGGCAGCACCGCATCCACCTTGCCAGAGACTTCTTGCCGGAGCCTCAGTCGCCGACCGAGCGGCACTCACGTGCCCGCAAAGCCGCGACGTAGTCATCGGGTGCGGCCGCGGCCTGCGCGGCGTCCGCGATCAGACCGATGGTGCGTGCCGAGGGCAGCCCGCCCTCGAAGGCGTCCAGCACGTAGGCCCAGGCCAGTACGTCCCCGGTCAGCGTGTGCACCCGGACCCGCATCGTGATGTACAGGTCGTTGTCAGCGCCCTCCCACGCGTCGAGCAGGCGCTGGTCCTCGGCGGAGACGTCGTAGAGCGCTACGAAGACAACCTCGTCGTCGACCGGGACGATCGTCGGAAGCGCCCCTTCCCACCCCAGTTCCTCGCCGCCGAAGGTGAGTCGCCAGCCGCGGATCCAGCCGGTGCCCGCCTCCGGGGAGTGCGGGCAGCGACGGAGCATCTGCGTCGGATCCATGTTCGACCCGTACGCGGCGTAGAGCGGCACCGGCGCAGCGTAGCGACGCGCGGCC
>JACCTM010000051.1 GCA_013812385.1 Geodermatophilaceae bacterium
CTGGGTCACGGTCCAGGTTCCGGCCACGAATCCGTCCACCAACAGCGACGACGGCTGCCGGTTGGAGTCGGCGCCGTACCCGTGTGCGGCGTAGTCCACGTCGTACACGACTCGGCTGCGGTCGGCGTGGGAGAGCAACAGGTTGTCGTAGTCATAGAGGTAGCGGACCGGTCCCGGGGTATCAGGATCCGGACGCGGGGCATCCGTTAGGTCGAACAGCTCGGGGCCTTCTCCTCCCTCATCGGTGAAAGTCGTCAGCTGCGGGCGCATGTCCTCGACGACTTCGGCGAGCTAGGTCAAGCCGCACCACGTCTGGACATCTCGAACAGTGGCCGGCCCGAACGCGGCGAGGTAGCGCACGACCAGGCGCTCGACCGGCATCGGATCGAGTAGCTGGCCCAGCCAGCTCTCCAGCGGCGCCTGCAGCGGGCGGCCGGTGCGGCCCCACACGCCACGCGGAGGGACCTGCACCATGGGCAGCCAGGCCCGAGCACCTTAAGCCAGGGCCTCCGGGTCATGCCCGGGAAACCGTTGCGCCAGGCGGTGGCCCAGTTCGGAGGCGATCAGCGGCTCCTCCTCGACCAGCGCCCGGGCTGTGCCGACGAGCGCTTCTCGATCGACACCCGCCAAGCGTCTGCCGAACACGCCCAGGGTGGATCGCTCGATGGGCACCTGAGTCAGCGTGCGCAGGGCCAAGGCGTCTTCGGCGGTGACCAGATGGATGGTGGAGCGCATCAGCGGCAGCCGTACCAGCGCCCTCTCGGTGATGGCGGCGCCGATGGCGACGGGATCGAATGGCTCGCCGGTCAAGCCGTGCCGGCTGGCAAACGGGGCTCATGGAGCGGCACCGTGGAGCGCCATGGACGACACCACTCCTTGCCGCGGGTCTCTTTGATATGTCTACTCAGGCCCCGGTCCTACTGTCGGGGCCCATGACGCAGAACCCGGAGAAATCGTTTGCTTTCCAAGTCCCTGATGACCTGACCGGAGGCGTGTACAGCAACGTCGTGGCCGTGTGGCACACCCCGTACGAGTTCACTCTCGATTTCGCGGTGATGCTCCCGGCTCAGCAGGTTTCCGGCTCAGACGGGAACAGCCAGGTGACCCCTTGTCGGGTGGTCTCCCGGGTCAAGATCCCGCCGGCTGTGGTGTTCGAACTGATGCGGGCGTTGAGTGTCAACGAAAGCCTCTACGAGCAGCGGATCGGCCCGATCCCCCGCCCCGGTCGCGAGGACAGGCCCTCTCCGCCGGCCGGCCCGGCCGAGTAACAACCGGCCCATGTCAGACTAGTCGTTCGACTAGTCTGATGTGATGAGCAGCGTCGGAGCGTACGAGGCCAAGACTCATCTATCTCGACTTCTCGAGCGAGTTGAAGCGGGCGAGACGATCATCATCACCAGACACGGCCGCGACGTCGCCAAACTGGTCCCCGCCGACCGAGGAACGTCCGATCCGGACGACACGATCGCCGAGCTACGCGCCGCCCGTGCCGGTGTACGCCGAGGCCGCAGCTCGGTACGACGAATGATTGACGAAGGTCGGCGCTGATGCCGATCGTCGTCGATGCGTCGGTCACGATGGCCTGGTGTTTCGACGACGAAGCCACTGACCAGACCGACGGCGTTCTCGACCGTCTCCGGCATGAGGAGGCCGTCGTGCCCGGGATCTGGCGGCTCGAAGTTGCCAACATCCTGCTCGTGGCCGAGCGGCGCCGGCGGATCACCGAGGCTCAAACCGCACGGTTCCTCGACCTGCTGTCCCGCCTCCCGATCCGGGTGGAAGCCGCGGCGACTGACAGCGCCGCAGTGCTCGCGGCCGGGCGACGACACGTCCTCAGTGCCTACGACGCCACCTACCTCGTGCTCGCCGAACGGCTAGCCGCACCACTGGCCACTCTCGACGACAAACTCAGCGGCGCTTGCCAAAGCGCCGGCGTGCAACTGCTCATCGCCGACTAGCGCCAACAATTGATCATCGTCGCGTCACAGTCGCAGACGGCCAGGTCGCCCATCGACAACGGATGACTCGAGGTCCATGCTTACGGTTCGACGAGCCCCGCGCGGATCGCGAACCTCGTGAGTGCGAGCCGGTCGCGCATCCCGAGTTTCTGCAGGATGTTGGCGCGGTGCCTGTCGACTGTCTTCACGCTGATGACAAGGACGTCCGCGATTTCCCTCGCGGAGGACCCCTCCGCGATCAACTTGACGATTTCCTCTTCACGGGGGGTCAGGATGCTTTCCGGGATCGGCTTTCCGAGCCGGTTCCGTTCGAGGTAGTCACGGATCAGCGCAGCAACCGCTCCCGGGTAGAGGAAGGGTTCGCCACGGGTGGCCGCCCGGCACGCTTCGATCAGGTCCCGGTCGGCGACGGACTTCAGGACGTACCCTGAGGCCCCCGCCTTCAGTGCCTCGAAGAAGTACTGTTCGTTGTCGTACATCGACAGCATCAGAATGCGCGTCCGGATACCACGTCGAGCCATTTCGCGGGCTGCCTGCAATCCGGTCATCCTGGGCATGGCGATGTCGAGCACCGCCAGGTCGATGTCACCGGTGGCAGCAAGCTCAACGGCCTCCGCGCCGTCGGCGGCCTCTGCGACCACGACCAAATCGGGTTCGCCATCCAGGATCAGGCGCAGACCTCGGCGCACGAGTGTGTGGTCATCGGCGAGCAGAATTCGGGTCTGCCCAGCCACTGGATTCACGATCCCGCAGTCATCGGGACGGTCAACCGCACGTCGGTGCCTCCTCGGTGGCCCTGGCTGATGGCGAGATCCGCGCCGACGAGAATCGCGCGTTCTCGCATTCCGCGGATGCCGGCTCCCTCCATACCACCATCGATGCCTCGCCCGTCGTCGACGACGCGGAGCACCACGCGATGCTGCTCCGTGGTCAACGACAAGCTCACCTCGCTGGCATCGGCATGGCGCGCGACGTTGGTCAGGCTCTCCTGCGCGACTCGATAGAGCACCAGCTCTGCCTCGCTGGTCAGCGGCGGCAGCCCAGGGTCAACCCGCCCCACGACCGAGACTCCGCTGGATGCTCTCAAGTCCGAGAGCAGGGCACTGAGTGCACTTGCCAGCCCAAGGTCGTCCAGAACTCCGGGGCGCAGCCGCCGGGCAACATTGCGGACCTCCTCGAGGCTGGAGCGCACCATTTCCTGTACGTCGCGCAGCTCATGTTTCAGGCCCCGGGGAGCGCGGTCCACCGTCTGCTTCAAGCTGAGGAGCACCGCGGTGAGGCTCTGCCCGATCTCGTCGTGCAGCTCACGTGCGATCCTGCGCCGCTCGCCCTCTTGGGCCGCCAGCGCCTGGGCGGTGCTGGCGCCCCGCTCGGCCTCCAGCCGGTCGAGCATTTGGTTGAAGGTGCGGATAAGGTGCGCGAGGTCCCGGTAGCCGGCTACGGCGAGCCGCTCGCCCGGCCGCAACAGATCCACGCGCTCCATCAGCGCGGTGAGCCCGTCCAGCGGCGACAGGCTCGCCCGGAGCAGCAGCGCGTTGACTGCCAGCATCAGGGTCAGCCCGCCGACCAAGACGACGACTTCGGTGGTAGAGATCGGCGAGGACACGGTGACTGGCGACAGCACCAACACGGCCGTCGCCGTGACGAACACCAAGGCGTTGACCAGGAACAACCGCCAGAAGAGCGCCGAGATCGGCGTCCTTCTCGAGCCTGGATGACGATCTGGGACCGGCTGCTGGATCACGCGCGCCGCCACCACCCCAACACCGTCGCTCCTCCCGGGACAGGCTGTCCAGGGGGTTCAGACCCCATCCTCTCCAGCGCTCTGGGAGTCCGTGTACCCAGGCGTGCACGTTCGGAGAGCTCATAAATGGGTGCTGTACCCCATGTTCGTGACACACCACCGCAGGCAGGCTGGTAGTAGGGACGCCGGCCTGGGGAGGGTAAATGCACAGCGATGCACTCGTGGCTGCTCTCGGCGTGGAAACCGTCGCGGCCGTTCATGGCTATCGCCTGGAAGTGATCGCCGAAGCGCGCAGGCGCGGACTGTCGCTGGTCAGTGAGGCGCCTTCCGATCTCCTATCGCCGTTCGCCGGCGACTTCGGACTCAGTGACACCGCGGACATCCGGCTGATCATCCTAGAAGGCCCGGATGGCGGGGGCGCCAGGTTGCGTTGGAAGCCAGACACCGGCTGGTGGTTGGCCCGACCCGGAGCCAACCCGGACCGCAACAGTTACGTACCCGCAGACGCGCTGGGTTTCGACCTCGTACCGGCCGCCTCAGCGTTGTTGGACTGGGTGGCCCGGAAACTGCACGGCGCACACCGACCGGCCGACCGCGTCGGCGTCGGCGTACACGCACAGTATGCCGCTGCCGCACCGTGCGGCACAACGCAGAGGAGGAACCGTGGGTCTCGATGACAAGATCACAAACAAGGCAGAAGAGGTTGCGGGCAAAGGTAAGGAAAAGGTCGGCGAGGCGACCAACGACAAGGACCTGCAGGCCGAAGGCCAGGCCGATCAGGGCAAGTCGAACCTGAAGCAGGCCGGAGAAAAGGTCAAGGACGCATTCAAGAACTGACCGGGGAAAATTGTGACTAGGAAGGACTGAGTTGTGATCGGATTCATCGTTGCGGGACTGGTGATCGGCGCGCTCGCGCGCCTGGTGAAACCCGGCAAGCAGAACCTCGGCCTGGTGGCAACCCTGCTGCTCGGTTTGGCTGGGTCGGTGATCGGTGGTCTGGTGGCGAACCTGCTCGGCACTGGCGATATCTTCGAGCTCAACGTGCTCGGCTTCATCGTGGCCGTGGTCGCCGCCGTGGCGCTAATCGGAGTCGCCGAGGCGATCACCGGGTCGCGCGCGAAACGGTGAGCCGTCCTCCCGGCCGCGACCTCGGCGCAGCGGTCGCAAACGACATAGCCGGGCAACGTCGACTATCGGAATCAGGCTCGCGGACACGCCGTTGTCTTTGTCATGCGCCCTGATCCACCCGGCTGTCATGTCTGCCCCCGGCTAGGCCGCTCAGCGGAGGCGCAGCTTTGACAGAGTGGATCCTGCTGCTCATTGCGTTCGTCCTGGTACTGGCATGCGGGATGTTCGTCGCTGCGGAGTTCGCGCTGGTCACCGTGGACCGCTCGACCGTGGAGCGTGCAGCCGCCGATGGCGACCGAGGTGCCGAGGGCACCCTGCGGGCTCTGCGCACTCTGTCGACCCAGCTCTCCGGCGCTCAGGTCGGGATCACAATCACCAACCTGGCTATCGGCTTTCTGGCGGAGCCTGCTATCGCCCGAATCGTCGCCGGCCCGCTCGAGGCGATCGGCCTTGCGCCGGCATGGGTATCACCGGTTGCGATCACGATCGGGCTGGTTCTGGCGACCGTCGTGACGATGGTTTTCGGCGAACTGATCCCGAAGAACCTGGCGATCGCCCGGCCGTTGCCGACCGCGCGTGCCACCCAGGGGTTTCAGCGGGCTTTCACCACGGTGATGGCCTGGCCGATCCGGCTGCTCAACGGCGCGGCCAACCGCCTCGTGAGCATGTTCGGCGTCGAACCGCAGGAAGAGTTGCGCTCTGCGCGCAACCCGGCGGAGCTGTCCTCGCTGGTACGCCGCTCAGCCCAGCAGGGGGTGCTCGATTCGGCGACCGCCCGCCTCGTGGAGCGCACGTTGGCCTTCGGCAGCCGTACCACCGCCGACATCATGACACCGCGGGTACGGATGCACTCGGTGGATGCCCAGGCCTGCGCTGCCGACGTCGTCGCGCTCACGATGGCCACCGGGCACTCCCGCTTCCCCGTGATCGACGCCAGCCCTGACGAGGTCGTCGGCGCCATCCATATCAAGCATGCCGTCGCCGTAACCCCCGACGCCCGGGGGCATACCCCCGTCAACAGCATCCTGCAACGGGCGACCACCGTCCCGGAGAGCCTCGAACTCGATCCCTTGCTCACGCTGCTCCGCCGCGAAGGGATGCAGATGGCCGTCGTCGTCGACGAATACGGCGGCACTGCCGGCGTCGTAACACTGGAGGACGTCGTCGAGGAGATAGTCGGGGACATTGCCGACGAGCACGACCGCATCGGCGCACACATGCGTAAGAATCAGGACGGCAGCTGGTCCCTGTCCGGGCTAGTCCGGCCGGACGAGGTCACCGCACTGACCGAGATTCCGCTGCCTCGGCATCACGACTACGACACATTGGGTGGACTCGTCCTCGAGCGGCTGGGCAGGATGCCCGAGCCAGGCGACGTGGTTGAGATCCCGTTCGTCGCGGAAGTCAGCCTCCACCGAGATTTCGACGACGCATCCCCGGAGCGACAGGTGGCCACGCTGACGGTGACCCGCCTGGACGGACGGCGGATCGACCGAATTGACCTCGCCGTACGCCCAGTCGAGACGCGAGACGACCGTGAGTGACCTCCTTGGGATCGCCATCGCCGTCGTCCTGCTGGCGGCGAACGCCTTTTTCGTAGGCGCGGAGTTCGCCCTGATCTCCGCCCGGCGCTCCCAGATCGAGCCACGCGCGCGGGCCGGGTCGCGCGCTGCGCGGATAACCCTGCGGGCGATGGAGAACGTCTCCCTGATGATGGCCGGGGCTCAACTCGGGATCACCGTGTGCTCGCTAGGACTCGGCGCGATCGGCGAACCCGCGGTGGCCCATCTACTGGAACCCCTATTCGAGGCGATCAACCTTCCCGAAGGGCTGGTCTATCCCATCTCGTTCACGATCGCCCTACTCATCGTGGTCGCTCTACACGTTGTGATCGGCGAGATGGTCCCGAAGAACCTCGCCCTCGCCGGGCCCGAGCGGTCAGCCCTCCTCCTCGGTCCTCCCTTGGTCCTCGTCGTACGGGTTCTCAAGCCGCTGCTCTTCGTCGTCAACGGGCTCGCAAACGGCTTACTAAGGCTGGTACGGGTGCAGCCACAGGACGAGGTGGGCTCAACCTTCACCCGCGAGCAGGTCTCCGGTCTGGTGGAGGAGTCGCGGCGACAGGGACTGATCGAGGCCGACGAGTACGACCTACTCGCCGCCGCACTCGGCTTCACCGACCGCAGCGTCGAGACGGTGTTGCTCCCGAGCGACCAGCTGACCACGATCCCCCGCGGAGGCACCCTGACTGACGTCGAGAAACTGTGCACTGAGTCCGGCTACTCCCGCTTCCCGGTCGCCGACGACTCCGGAGATCTCATCGGCTACCTGCACATCAAGGACGTTCTGGAGACGGACGTGCACAAGCGCGCTCGGCCACTGGCTGACAAGTGGATTCGACCCTTGGCCAGCGTTCGCCCTACTGATCGTCTGCATGCCGCGCTGCGGGTTATGCAGGCCCGAGGTACCCACATGGCTCGTGTCGTGCGCGACGACGGAACCCTGGTCGGAATCGTGACCCTCGAAGATGTCCTAGAGGAGCTGGTCGGCGAGATCCGGGACGCTACACAACAGATCGGGGGCGGCAGCGGCAGGAGGGTTGCCCAGTAAAGGTCGGCGGCGGGTGGTCACCCGGCCCCTGGCTTTACGTTCACAGGAGGACTAACCAGGTCGTTTCGCGAGATTCCCAGCCGCGTCGCGCGGGCGTCCAGCGCTTTCAGCACGTCGTCGGGAACGTCTCGAACCAATAGATCACTCATGAACACCTCGTTGATATCTCCTGATATCACTCAACTTCGTCCGCCGGCAGCCTGCCAGTGTCTTTGAGGAGAGAATCGCGGCTCCCACGATCGCCACCCCTAGCACCGAAAACCCATGTGGTGCAATGTTTTTCGAGTGTTGACCGTTGCTGGCTATTGATGGCCGTTTACGGGCGTCCACGAACCTCTTGCGGACTCGCTGCGGTCTGGAGAGGCAACGACAGACGGAGGTACGCGGCCAGCTGAAGGCTTCGCGCGCGACGTCCACTGCCACCAAACCGCGGGTTGCCTGGCGTGCAGTCGACTTGCACGTCGGCTGGCGTGCGCGTCAGGGGCCAGTTCCTGGCGTTCCTCGCGCGCTGCAGCACAGCACCTCCCCTAGATCCTTCAATGAGTGCGAGGCTAGCCTTCGTCAATAGGCGAGCGTGGGACTTGCTGCACAGGAGCGGGCGGCAAACACTCCGAGCGACGTCGATGAGTACCTACGTGTCAATGCGGTCATGCGCAGGCGGCGCATCTGCGCTGCCGGGGGCCGAGATCTTTTGGCTACTTGGGTAGTGGCCGGTGGTCGTGTCGGCGTCACAGACGCAGCCGCTCGACCGCCTGGC
>JACCTM010000074.1 GCA_013812385.1 Geodermatophilaceae bacterium
GCCGCCGATGGCGCCGCACCGCGACCCGTGGATCGCCGAACTGGCGCCGGAGGACCGCCGATCACGCGGTCGGCGCGGTGGCCGGGCGAACAACAAAGCCAGCGCCAGGGACGACCCGATTGCGGCGTCGCTGACCGCCGTCATCGACTCCCCTCGGCGGTTGGCCGTCGTCGGCCTCAAGGGCGGTGCGGGTAAGACCACGCTGGCAGTGGCGATGGCCATGACCTACGCGCGGGATCCGAGCAGAAGAGGTCGCCCTCATGCTCGGGGCAGCACTGCTGAGCGAGACCGAACTCCGCAAGATGCTGGAGGATGCCGGGAGCACGACAGCGGGCTGAGGGGTCCGGCGCCAAGCTGGAGGCATCAGCCCGGAGCCGATCGAACGGAGGTGAAGAATGGACCCGGCAGCTACGCCGATCATCGGAGTGGAGGATCCAACAGCTCAGTTGTGGCGATGAAGGTGCTTCGCTCCTGGCAGCGGGAGCACACCTGGCAGGACGTCGGAATCATTCAGAGCTAGATCAACGGGGCGCCGTGTCGTGAATCGGGCCGGCGCCCTCGGCCAGCCGCTCCCCCGAACCGCCCCAGCGTCCGGCGATGATCTCTGCGGCGATCGAGATCGCGGTCTCCTCGGGCGTACGAGCACCGAGGTTCAGACCGATCGGCGAGGCCAGCCGGTCGAGTTCCTTCTCGCCGACGCCGGCTTCCTTGAGCCGCTCCAGCCGGTCCTCGTGGGTACGCCGCGAACCCATGGCCCCGACGTAGGCGACCGGCAGCTGCAAGGCCAGTTCGAGCACCGGTACGTCGAACTTGGGGTCGTGCGTGAGTACGCACAACACGGTTCGCTCGTCGATCCGGCCCGCGTCGACCTCCGCCTTCAGATAGCGGTGCGGCCAGTCCACGATCACCTCGTCGGCATCGGGAAAGCGTCTGGGGGTGGCGAAGATCGGGCGGGCATCACATACCGTCACCCGATAGCCGAGGAACGCCCCCACTCTGGCCACAGCGGCGGCGAAGTCGATCGCGCCGAAGACCACCATGCGGGCCGGCGGCGCGTATGAGGCGACGAAGAGCGTCAGGTCGTCTCCTCGGCGCTCACCATCGTGTCCATAGTGGACAGTCGCCGTACGGCCAGCAGCGAGTAGCCCGCGTACGTCACCGGCGACCGCCTCGTCCAAGCGCTGCAGCCCCAGGCTTCCGGAGGCCCGATCCGGCCAGAGCACCAGCCGCTTGCCGATCCGGTCCTCGGGGCCGGACACACAGGTCACCACGGCCACCGGCTCTCCCGAGGAGATCGAGGCGGCGACATCGGCCAATTCCGGAAAGGTCTTCTGGGACACCGGCTCCACGAAGACGTCGAGGATCCCGCCACAGGTGAGCCCCACCGCAAAGGCGTCGTCGTCGCTCACACCGTACCGACGCAACAGCACCTCACCGGACTCCACCGAGCCAACGGCCTCCTCGTACACCGCGCCTTCCACGCACCCGCCGGAGACACTGCCTACAGCGGTGCCGTCCGGCCCGACCAACATCGAGGCGCCTGCCGGCCGAGGCGCGGACCGCCAGGTGGCGATCACCGTGCCCACCCCGACGGTTTTCCCGGCGCTCCACCAGCTCAGCAGGTCGTCCATCACTTCACGCATCGGCGATCTCCTTGGCGAGTTCTTCGAAGGCCGCGAGGCTGTGACCGGACACGAAGGAGTCAACGTAGGGCAGGGCAGCCGTCATTCCGCGAGTCAGCGGCTCGTACCCCGTACGGCCTTTGTGCGGATTGACCCAGATGACCCGGTGCGCCAGCCGATGCAACCGGGACATCTGTTCGGCGAGCAGGTCGGGATCCCCGCGCTCCCAGCCGTCACTGGCCAGGATCACCACCGCCCCGCGGGCCACACCGCGCTGACCCCAGCGGTCGAGGAATGCCTTGAGGACCTCCCCCAGCCGGGTGCCGCCGCTCCAGTCCGGAATGGCGGCGCCGCTGGCGGTCAACGCTTTGTCCGGGTCCCGAAGGCGCATTTCCCGGGTGACCCGGGTCAGCCGGGTGCCGAGTGTGAAGACTTCGGTGCCGGCGTGCGCCCGGGTCAGCGCGTGGGCGAACCGCATGAGGGCATCGGCGTACGGCGACATAGAGCCGCTCACGTCCAGCAATGCGACGACCCGACGAGGCCGCTTCCGTGCCGTACGGCGTGACATGGACACGATCTCGCCACCGTTGTGCAGAGCCCGCCGTACGGTGCGTGCGACGTGGACGGTGCCCCGACTGGCCGGGGTACGGCGGCGGGACCGGCGCAGCGGCGGGTTCGGTATGAGTAGCGCGAAGAGCCGCTGCAACTGCTCGCGCTCGGCGGGGGTGAGCTGGCCGATGTCGCGATGGCGCAGGATCTCCTCTCCGCTGGCAGCAACCGCAAGATCCGGAGGCTGCTCGCCGCTGTCATCGCCGTCGGCGTTGTCGATTCCCAAGGAGGCACTGGCCAGCAACCGTTGCCTGGGTTGACCGGAGGTCCGCACCTGCCGTGGGGCTTCGCCGGCGAAGAAGGCGGCGAATGCGGCGTCGTAGCGGGCTACGTCGTCGTGGCTGGCGCACAGCGTGAGCCGGCCGGACCAGTAGACGTGGCTCGGGTCGAGGACATCGAGTTCACCGATCGCGCGGACCATCGCCTGCACCCGGTCCGGTGAGGCGTGCACACCGCTGTGCCGCAAGGTCCGTGCAAAACCGGTCACCGTCTCGACAACATCCCGGACCAGGCGCGGCGATCCGGGGGCGGACATGGCGTCCAGGATGCCACTCCGGCCCCTAACGGCGGTTCGCTACACAACCTCCCGATTCATGCCCCTCAAAGCGCCGGTTGTGTAGCGAACCGGCCGAAAGAGGGGCGGCGGGAGCCTGGGCGGTCGGGTCAGCCGCTGAGCAAGGCGGACAGGCCGAGGGTCTTGACCCGGTCGCCGTCCTCCCGATACTTGAGCACCGCTCCAAGCGTGGCGGCGGCCCGCTCCGGGTCGATCTCGCGGGCGCCCAGTACGTGCAGTGCGGTGGCCCAGTCCATCGCCTCGGCCACACCGGGCGGCTTGAGGAGATCAGCCTGGCGCAGTCGCCCGGTCGCCCGGGCGACGTCGGCGGCCAGCTGCGCGGTGATCTGCGGCAGCCGGGTACGGAGGATGGCCACCTCCCGGTCATAAGTCGGGTGGTCCAGCCAGTGGTAGAGACAGCGGCGTTTCAGCGCGTCATGCACCTCGCGGGTGCGGTTGGACGTAAGCACGACCAGCGGTGGAGTGATCGCGCGGATAGTGCCGATCTCGGGGATCGAGATCGTGAAGTCGGAGAGCATTTCGAGAAGGAAGGCCTCGAACTCGTCGTCGGCGCGGTCTATTTCGTCGATCAACAGGACGCTTGGTGAGTCCTCCAGTGCCTGCAACAGCGGTCTGGCAACCAGGAAGCGGCGGTCGTACAGGCTGGCCTCGAGTTTGTCCGGATCGTCGGTCAGCCCGGCGGCCTCGGCTGCCCGCAGATGCAACATCTGCCGCGGGAAGTCCCAGTCGTAGAGCGCTTGACTGGCTTCCAGGCCCTCATAGCACTGCAGGCGGTACAACGGCCGACCGGTCGCCTCCGCCACGGACGTGGCCAGTGCAGTCTTGCCCACTCCAGCTTCGCCCTCGGTGAACAGCGGGCGGCCCATCGCCAGCGCCAAGTAGGCGGCGGTCGCGATGCCCTCGTCGGCGAGGTAGCCGGTGGCTTCCAATGCCTCCCGGAGTTGCTCGGGGCTGGACCAACTCGTGCCTGCGCTCACGTACCGAGCATGCCACGCGCCCAACCGCCCCCATTCTCCGTGATCTTGACCTTACGGTGGCGACACGCCGTGCCCGGCGGCCAAAAACCACCACACGGTCCAGATCACCAGGATTTCGGAGGGTTTAGCGTGGGGGGCATCGCGCGCACCGATGTCAGCTTCGTCTCCGGCGGCCTGCGCTGCGCCGCCTGGCTCTACCGTCCGTCCGGCCCCGGGCCGCACCCGGTTGTGCTGCTGGCCCACGGGTTCGCCTTCACCCGCGAGGCCCGGCTCGACGCCTACGCCGAGCGCTTCGTCGACGCCGGCCTGGCCGCGCTGGTCTTTGACTACCGGCACTTCGGCGGCAGCGGCGGGCAGCCACGGCAGCTCATGGACATCGCCCGCCAGCTCGACGACTGGCGGTCCGCGGTCTCCTACATCCGCTCACTCGACGGGATCGACCCCGACCGGGTCGCGCTGTGGGGTACGTCGTTCAGCGGCGGGCATGTCGCTGCGTTGGCCGCGGCCGATCCGCGGGTCGCCGCGGTCATCAGTCAGGTGCCCTACTCGGGCTTGGGCGGTCGCGGTCGGCTCCCCCGGCCAGTGTTCTTGGTCCGGATGTTCGCGGCTGCCGTACGCGATGAGGTACGTGACCGACTCGGCCGGGCACCGGCGTACCTGCCGCTGGTCGCCGAGCCGGGCTCAGGGGTCTTCGCACCGTTCGTGGAGCGCGGAGCGACCGCTGCGCTGTTGGACCTGTTCCCGCCCGGCTACGAGTGGGCGAACCAGTTCACGCCCCGGGTGATGCTCCGGCTGCCGGGCTATCGGCCGTTCGCGAATGCCGACCGGATCGGCTGTCCCTGGCTGGTACTGGTCTGCGACGACGACACGATCACCCCTCCCGACCGGGCCGCCGCCCGGGCCAGCTGCGCTCCGCGGATGGAGCTCCATCGGTTTCCGGTGGGACATTTCGAGGTCTATCTCGGCGAGTGGTTCGAGCGGGCGGTCGCCGTAC
>JACCTM010000091.1 GCA_013812385.1 Geodermatophilaceae bacterium
GCTCGTCCAACAGGGTGTCGAAGACCCGGGCCGGCCCGAAAGAGCGTTGCAGGCCGCCGGTCACCCCGTAGACGCCTCCCTTCACGGCGACGTCCTGGCCGAACACCAGGGCAGCCGGGTCGAGGGCCAGCGCGTCGGTCAAGCTGGCCCTGATGGTTTGGGCCAGGGTGAGCGGCCCCTGAGATTCGGGCAGTCGGTCGCCGAAAGGGGTGCTACGCCGACTCGGCGAGGCTGCCTCCAGCGCTCGGCTCGCCGTCTGACGGCTATGACGGGGGGCCAGCGCCGAGATCACCTCGGCGCGGCTGCTGATGGTCGGACTGGCCATCGCCTTGTCGGCCACCGACCAGATGTGCTCGCGGGTTCGTGCGTAGCGGTCGAGTAGTTCCGTCGGGCTGTGCCGGCCCGACGCGACGAGCATCGCAGCGGTCCGGACCAGCGGGTCCCGGGCGTAGTCGGCGGAAATTGCCTTCGCGCTGCGGTACGAGGCTTCCGCGTCGGAGCCGGCGTGCCCGAGGAAGCGCACGGCCTCCACGTGCAGTAGCACCGGTCGGCGTCGCATGCGGGCCTGCTTCACTGCACGGCTGGCCACCTCGAAGACCTCGGCGAGGTCGCCTCCGTCCGCGCGGAAGTACGTGAGCCCCGGCCGGTTACCGACGGCCGCCCCTACCCAACCGGGTGGGCTCGGCACGCTGATGCCGTACCCGTTGTCCTCGCATACGATGACCAACGGCAGGCCGAGACCCTGATGGACGGTGTGCAGAGTTGTGTTCAGCGCACCGGTCACCGTCGAGTGATTCATCGAGGCGTCCCCGATGCTGCACACCGCGACGGCATCCTCCGGCCATGGTGTGCGGTGCCCGAGCTTGCGGGCGCGTTCGATCGCAAAGGCGACGCCGACCGCCCGCGGGAGATGTGATCCGATCGTGGACGTCGACGGGATCACCGCGAGATCTGGATGCCCGAAGACCTTGTGCCGGCCGCCGGCGATCGGCTCCTGCGTCGCGGCCGCCACCCCGTACAGGATGTCGCGCACCGGATCCTGCCCAGGTAACTGAGCGGCACGGGTGATGTAGAAGGCGCCTGACCGGTAGTGCAACAGGGCCGGGTCGTCGACCCGCAGAGCCGCGGCGACAGCGGCGTTTCCCTCGTGCCCCGACGAGCCGATCGTGTAATAGCCACGACCCCGTTGATGCATCCACTGCGCGGCCAGATCGCAGAGCCGGCTGGTGATCTGGGCGTCGAAGAGCTCGAGGCATCGCTGCAGGCTCAGTCCCGAACCCTCACGTACGGCCGCCGAAGCAGGAAGCTGGGCGCTGGTGTCCGACTTGGCCGCGTCCCAGCGCAACGAGCCGACCGCCTCGCGGAAGTGCGCCTCGAGGGGGTGGCTGCTGTGCGGCGGGTCAGCCGACATATCGTGACCTGACCGGCTCAGCCAGACTGCTGCGTGCCGGAACACACGGGATGCAGGGCAGTCGGTCATTGCCCGGTTCAGCCACCGAGCGCACAGCCTCTGCGGATTCGGCCCGACCTGCCTCAGCCGGTGTCCGGCCGGCGTCCGGCTCGGCATCCGTGGTGGCGGTGGGCAGGGGCGTACGGATGGTGAACCAGGCCAGGATGCCTCCGGCAGCCAACAGAACCGCGTTGCCGATCATCGCCCGGGTGTAGGCCGCATCCAGTCCAACCGGCTCCAGACCTGACTCACTGGACAGCCCCACCAGCAGGGGCAGGCCGGCGACCGCGAGCAGGCCGGCGGCTCGGGCTACCGCGTTGTTGACTCCGCTTGCCGCACCGGCATACCGGTCGTCTGCCGCCGCCAGGACGGTGGCGGTCAGTGGCGCCACCAGCGCGGTGAGCCCCACGCCGAACACCAGTGCTCCGGGCAGCACATCGGTCAGATAGTTCGCATCCGGCCCGGCGCGCAGGAACAACAACGCTCCGGTGGCGCAGACCAACGGGCCCACCGTCATCGGTATCCTGGGGCCGATCCGACCGGCAAGTGCACCGGCCCGGGTCGAGAACAGCATCATCAGGACCGTGACCGGAATCATCGCCAGGCCGGCAGCCGTCGCGGAGAAGCCGGAGACGACCTGCAGTTGCAGTACCAGGATGAAGAAGACCGCACCCAGGGCGCCGTACACGAGGAAGGTCATACCGTTCGCGGCGCTGAACTGTCGCGACGAGAAGATGCCCAAGGGAACCATCGGGTGAGCTTCCCGGCGCTGACTGACGATGAACCCGATGGCGCCGGCCAAGGTGAGCAGCGCCGCCACCAGCACGTCCGGGCGCATGAGATCGTCGGCAGCGTAGATCAGCGCGAACGTACCCGCTCCGAGGGTGATGACCGCGAAGATCGCGCCGAGCCAGTCGAAGTGCCCCGCACTCAGTTCGTCGCGGCTCTCCGGTACGTGCTTGTGTCCCACCCAGAGCGCCAAGGCGGCGAGCGGGACGTTGATCAGAAAAATCCATCGCCAACTGGCGGTGTCGATGAGATAGCCGCCTAGGAACGGGCCGATCAAGGTGGCCACCCCGCCGAGGCCGGCCCAGGTACCGATCGCGCGCGCCCGGTCGGCCGGAACGAAGGAGGCCTGGATCAACGCCAGGCTCCCCGGCGTCAGCAGCGCACCGCCGATGCCCTGCAGCGCCCGGGCGGCCACCAGTTGCCAGATGTCCTGCGACAGACCGCACAGCAGCGACGCGATAGCGAACCAGGCGATCCCGATCAGGAAGATCCGTCGGCGTCCGACCCGGTCCCCGAGCGAGCCG
The DNA here is from genome assembly GCA_013812385.1 of Geodermatophilaceae bacterium. GTDB lineage: Bacteria > Actinomycetota > Actinomycetes > Mycobacteriales > Geodermatophilaceae > JACCQS01. The sequence goes on from JACCTM010000091.1 coordinate 2,764, forward strand.
CCGACGAGGATGAACGAGGCCAGCGTCAGCGTGTAGGCGTTGACCGTCCACTGCAGACCGGACAGCGGCGCGTCGAGATCGTCGGCCAAGGTCGGAAGGGCGACG
>JACCTM010000133.1 GCA_013812385.1 Geodermatophilaceae bacterium
CACTCGTAGCCTCCTCGCCGGTGCCGGCAATGACGACGTACGCGGCGGCTTCAACCCTGGGACCACCACCGCATACCTGGGCGATGGCAACGACGAGATATCCGCCAGCGGTGTCGTGGCTGTCCGCGCCTACGGCGAAGCGGGCAACGACACCCTCATCGGCGGCAGCCAAAGCGACTTCCTGTACGGCGGCACCGGCAACGACTACCTCGAGGGGGAGAGCGGGACTGATCACATGTTCGGAGAGAGCGGCAACGACACCTTCTACGCTCTAGCCGGCAGTTTGCCGGAACTCGACTACGTCAGCGGCGGCATCGGCTCCGAGAAGGCGACCATCGACAAAGCCGACTATGCGTGGGACGTCGAGCACATCACAGCGGTGTGAGCACCCAGAGGGAGAGAGCACATGGATCTCGGCTTGGAGGGCGTCCGCGTAGTGGTGACGGGCGGCAGTCGCGGCATCGGCCTCGGTATCGCCCATGCGCTAGCCCGTGAGGGTGCATCATTGGGGCTCATCGCGCGAAACTCGGAGGTCCTCGCGCAAGCGGCTGCGTCCCTGCGCGAACACCGACGGACGGTCGTGACAGTGGCCGCCGACGTGACCGACTTCGTCAGGTTGGCCGAGGCCGTCGACGACATAGCCGCACAACTGGGCGGCCTGGATCGGGTCGTGGCCAACGCTGGAGGCACGGTTGGCGGCAACCTACTCGACTCCGATCCCCACGACTTCGTCGCCACCTACGCCCTCAACGCCGGGCACGCCGCCGCGCTCACGAAGGCGTCGGTGCCCTACCTACGTCGAGTCGTCGGAGCGGCCGTAGTTTTCGTGGCATCGATCACCGGACTTCGGCCGGCTCCACGTACCGCCTATGCCGCCGCCAAGGCCGGGCAGATCCACCTGGCCAGCACTCTGGCCCAAGAACTTGCACCGCTGGGGATCCGGGTCAACGCGATCAGCCCTGGCTCGATCATGTTCGACGGTGGCAGCTGGGACCGCTTTCAGCACGACAATCCGGAGGACTTCGATCAATTCGTACGGACGGAATTCCCAGCCGGGCGACTCGGTCGAGTGGAGGAGGTGGCCGACGTGGTCGCCTTTCTGCTCTCCGAGCGGTCGGCCTGGGTGACCGGCGCCAACATCGTCGTCGACGGTGGTCAGCGTTCGCCCAGCGCCCGCCGCTTCCGGCCCTCCGTCTAGCTCTGCGATTCCGGCCACGAGTCGATGACCGGCTCAGAAGTCCAGCAGGGCGTACGGCTGCGGATCACCTCGATTGGTCCTGATCGTGCTATCCGCTTCGATGGTGACCCGGACCCGGTCGTCGTGGGGATGATTCGGGTCATAAACCGACAACCGTGTCTTGTCCGAATCCTCCTGCATCGCATAGGCAAGGACGACATGGTGCTTGCTGAGCACGGCTGGATTCCAGGACAGCGCCCGAACGAGTCCGACACAGCTCGGGCGGCCGTCCTCGAGATCGCCCCGAACCGCGGCCAGCGTCCGAGCCGTCGCTCGGCGTCTGGCGGTGACCCGGGTTGGCAACTGCAGGGCCAGATAGCGCAGTGGACCTCCGGGTAGCCCCAGGCTCTCGATCTGGGCCGAGACGAGTTGATCGACGAAGGCAGGCTGCGCAGGTGTCGCCGTATCTGGGATCGGCTCCCCAGCCAGCCAGCGTTCGAGGCTGAACTGCACCATGCCGCCGCACAACCCGCCGTACACACGCCCGACCGAACGCCGATGGAAGCGGATGTCGGCACCCTTGAGCCACACGTTCCCGAACGGAAACCCGTCCCGACTGGGCCGGAAGTCGACCGACAGCGTGCGCCCGGACCATGCGGTCACCTAGCCGGCACCTGAACGGCATGAGCCACATCAGCGGTCCAACCAGCACTGTCTGGCCGCATCAGGCGCTGGGCTCAGGCTCGACCTCCACCGTCTCGGACGGATCTGCCGTCGCGCAGGCGGTGACGGTGGGGGCCACGGGCGTGGCGATCGCGATTGCGACCGCCTCGGGCGCGGCCAGTGTCGCGTAGTCCGGTCCCAGAACTACGTCGATCAGGTCATCGGAGCGGATGTCCCGGACCAGAGTGATGCCCGGGACGAAGAGAGCGACGAAGGCCGCCTGCTCAGCGCCGCGCGGCCCGTAGCGCAATTCACCGACGGCGAGGACCTCCCGTCCGCTTCGGTCGTTGTCGGTGGCTTCGACCAAGAACCCCCGGCCGACGAACTCCGCGGTCGCCTGCGCCGCCAGTCCCGCGGTGTCGGTGCCGTTGAGAACCCGCACTCGCACGGTGGCCGGATCCATCTCGGTCACGGTCGGTGGCGCCGGGCAGGCATCCGCGACGGAGCTCGGGCGGGCCTGGTCGGTCTGCAAGACCTTGAACCACACACCCAGCGCGATCACCGCGAGAACGACAAGAAAGATCAGCGGCGGGATCGGCCGGCGTGAGGACACGCGTGGCCGCACCGGCGGCCTGGCCGGGGCCGTCCGTGCTGGTCCCGCCGAGGCAGGGGTGGCCGGGGGAGGCGGAGGGGGCGCGTAACTGGCCGAAGTGGGGCGTGTCGCGGGGGAGTCAGGCGCCATGGTGTGGGTCAGAGTAAATGGTGTTGCACCGGATGCGCAGACGCCACGGCGGAGGGGCGTCAATCCGGCATCCGTGGGTAACGGGGTACATTCGCGCGCGCCTGCTCCAGCCGGTGGCGAGCGCGGGCACAATTCGGTGCCTCGCTGCGTTACCCAGACGCGGTGCTCGGATCGAGCTCCGTACAGACCGCAATCTGGCGGCAGACATCCCCTGGAGGGACGCATACCCATATGGCTACTGACTACGACGCCCCCCGCCGCAACGAGGCTGATGAGCTCGGCGAGGATTCACTAGAGGAGCTCAAGGCCCGTCGGGCCGAGGCGCAAGCAGCATCGGTCGACGTCGACGAGACGGATTTCAACGAGAGCCTCGAACTCCCGGGCGCCGATCTGTCCAACGAAGAGCTGACCGTGCGAGTCCTGCCCAAACAAGAGGACGAGTTCACCTGCTCGTCGTGCTTCCTGGTGCATCACCGCAGTCGGTTGGCTGGCACCCGCAAGGGCGCCCCGATCTGTCGCGACTGCGCCTAGTCGGCACATGCCGCGACGACAGGGGTCCATATCACCCGAGGCGGAGTCGACCGCGTCAGCCGATGAGGCCCCTGCGCTGTCCAAGGCAGCCGGCGCGCTCAGCGACGCGGTTGCTCGACTGACCGGTGGACGTGCGGCTGACGACGGGCTCGAAGTTGACCGGAGCGGCGCGGCATCCGCGCTGAGTGGCGTCGTCTCCGGTCTGGCCTCCGCGGTCAAGGCCAGCGGCAAGGGCGCCCTGGTGGGTGGCGGTTTCCTGGCCGAGCTGCTGGTCACTACCGCCACCCGACTTCCGCTCCGCGACAAGGCGACTCTGCTGGGCCAACACCCCGCACTGGACACCGAGGAAGTCGCCGACAGCCTGACGGGCGCTGCCGCGCGAGTCACCGGCACGATCGGGGGTGCGGCCGGGGGCCTTGCCGCGGCGCAGTGGTTCGCCACGCCGAGCCTGATCGCGCTACCCGTCGAACTAGCTGCCGAGACCCTGCTGGTGGCGGCGGTCGAGCTGAAGCTGGTCGCCGAGTTGCACGAGATCTACGACGCCCGGCCTACGGGCGAGCTCAGCGAGCGAGCCAATGCCTACCTCGGTTCGTGGACCGCGCAGCGGGGGCTCAACGGGGATGGCCACACCGTCGGGCTGGCCGCTCGGCTGGCCTCGTCCGGGGGGTCGGCTTTGCGCAAGCGGATCACCGGGAGGCTGGCCCGCAATCTGGGTTCGTTCCTGCCGTTCCTGGCCGGCGCCGTCGTCGGCGCCCGGAACAACTCCTCGGGTACCCGCAAGCTGGGCGAACGGCTGCGTGCAGACCTCGCCATCAAGCCTCAGCGGATCTCCAGCCAGCGACTCGGCACGCTCTGATTGCGGGCCCGGCCCGCAGGCAGACGACTCCAACCCTCACGGGTAGCGTGCTGGCGTGCCCAGAGCAGTTCACCCTCCGGGTCAAGTCCAGCAACCCGTGGTCGACGTACAGATTCTCGGCGGGTCCCTGCCGTCCTATGCAATGCCCGATGACGCCGGCGCCGACCTGTCGATCGCCGAAGATGTCGAACTCGGCCCGGGTGAGCGTGCGCTCGTCGGCACAGGCATCGCGATCGCCCTCCCGGTCGGATTCGCCGGGTTCGTGCATCCCCGCTCCGGGCTGGCCGCCCGCTGCGGAGTGACGTTGGTCAATGCTCCGGGCACGATCGACGCCGGCTACCGCGGCGAGATCAAGCTCAACTTGATCAACCTCGACCCGCGTACCCCGGTCTCTTTACACCGCGGGGATCGGGTCGCTCAATTGATCATCCAACCCGTCGCCACGGCCACGTTCCGGGAATGCGTCGATCTGACGGACTCCGCGCGCGGCAGCGGGGGTCACGGTTCGACAGGTGGGTTCGATGGCACTGCGGGGCAAACGCCGCTCGGTCAGGGCCAGCTGGACGCAGAAGCGCTCGGCGCACCGAAGCAGAGGAGCTGACCGAGAATGCCGTTCGGACGCAAGCGTCGTCTCGATCGAAGTGCCCGCGAACGCGGGGTAGCGCCCGAGGTCGAGGATCGTCATCACGACGACGAGCGCGAGGCGACCACCGGGCCCTACGACGTCACCGATGCCGTCGAGGACGATCTCGAGCGGGTCGACTTCGGGGCGCTGCAGATTCCGAAGACCACCGGTAACGACCTCCGGGTCAGTCTGGACGCCAAGGGGCGCGTGATATCGGTCTCGATCCATCGCGACGACTCGGCAATGCAGATCGGCGCGTACGCGGCCCCACGCAATGGAACAATCTGGACCGATCTGTGGCCAGAGCTCGTTGCGACTATCAGCAGCCAGGGCGGGCGAGCCAATCAGACCGAAGGTCCGTTCGGGCCCGAACTGGCGGCTGAACTCGCTCCGTCGCGCACCGGTAGCGGTGGCAGCGCCTGTGGCAAGGACGGGGAGAAGCCCGCTCGTCGGCCGGCGCGGTTCGTCGGGGTGGATGGGCCGCGTTGGTTCGTCCGAGCGGTGCTGACCGGTCCAGCCGCCACCGACGAAAACGCCGCCGAACCGTTGCTGGAGACCTTGCGCGAGGTGATCGTCGTGCGCGGATCCGACCCACGGCCGGTACGCGAACCATTGACGCTGAAGCTGCCCGCCGAACTCGCCGAGCAGTTCGGGCAGATGGTCGACGGTGACGTCGACAAGCCTCCGCCGGCGCCCAGCATCACGATCTGACCGGTCGATCTACCCTGAGTCGGTGCGTCCACCGGCCTTTCGCGACGTCCGTCGGGGCCTGCAGGCCCAATGGGCGATCCTGAGCACGGCCCTGGCCGACGCCGACCCTGCCGCGCCGAGCCGGGTGGCCGGCTGGGCGGTGGCCGACCTCGAACGGCACCTCGTCCACACCGGGCAAAGTCTCGGCCGACTCGCCGCTGGGCCGACCACCACCGGCCCGATCACCGGCATCGAGGGGTGGGCGGCTGCCTTGCCCGGGCTCGCCGACCGGATCGCGCAGGAAGTGGCCGGCACGGCCGCCCCTTCGCTGGTCGAGATGGCGCCGATTACCCTCGGTGTCCTCGACACTGCCGACCCAGATCGGCCGGTGGCCCAGTGGACGGGGATACACCGGCTGGGCGACGCGACGCTGTTCAGGCTCGTCGATGCGGTCGTTCACGCGCTGGACCTGCCCGACCCGCCGGCGCCGGATCCCGGCGCGGAACGCATCGTCGTACGAGCGCTGGCTGGCCTGCTTGCCGGACGGGCGCCGGGGCGCAGCGTCGAGTTCAGGGTGCCACCGGCCGCCGCAGTACAACTGATCGGCGGTCCGCGGCACACCCGGGGTACGCCACCGGCTGTCGTGGAAACGGACCCGGCCACCTTCCTGCAGCTGGCTACCGGGCGGATGGCGTGGAGCGTTGCGGTGGAACGCGGCCGGCTGCGAGCCAGCGGAGAACGTACCGATCTTTCGCCTCTCCTACCACTGCTGAGTTGAGGCACGCGTGACGTCGCCACGGATGAGGGTGGGGGTGACGCGCCGGGAGTTACTCACCGTCGGCGGTGTCAGTGTGGCGGCGGTCGCCGTCGGGCACGGCTTGACCGGGTGTGGACGCAAGCGGACTGCTTCAGCCCATGATGGACGAGTGCAGACCCTGCGGTACGGATCGGACGCCTCGCAATTCGTCGAACTCACCCTGCCGGCTGCAGCGAAGGGACCTGTCCCGGTCGCCGTGGTCATCCATGGGGGCTTCTGGCGCTCGGCCTACGGCCTCGAACTCGGTCGGCCACTGGCCGCCACGCTGCCCGGCCGGGGTTGGGCGGCGCTGAACATCGAGTACCGGCGGGTCGGAAACGGTGGCGGATACCCGACCACGCTGATCGACGTCGCCGCGGCGATCGACCTGCTGGCCGACGAGGGGCAGATAGCCGCTCGGGACAGCGACCTCGAACTCGACCTGGAGAGGGTAGTCACGATCGGCCACTCCGCCGGCGGTCACCTGGCGGCCTGGGCGGCGACGAGGCCCGGACAGGACGCCGGCTCTCCGGGCGCCGCACCACGTGTCACCGTGTCGGCGTTGGTTTCCCAAGCCGGAGTCCTCGATCTAGCAGCATGTGCGCGCGAGGGCCTGGGAGCCGGCGCTGCCCAGGCGTTCTTGGCCGGAGAACCAGGCGACGTTCCCGACCGGTACGAGCAAGCAAGTCCGATCGAGCGGCTCCCGGTGGGCGTACCGACCCTGTGTGTGCACGCCTCGCGGGACGGCAACGTGCCGGTCAGTCAGAGCGAGAACTTCGTCGCGGCTGCGCAGGCCGTCGGCGACGACGCCGAACTAAGCACCGTCGAAGGTGACCATTTCGTCGTGATCGACCCGGAGCACCCCTCCTGGGCGCTCGTACTCGACTGGCTCGACCGTCTTCTCCGGTGAGCCGACGACGTGGGTCGGCAGGTCGTAGGCTTGGCGCGTGACCGAGACTAGGCAGGAGAGCGGTAGTTGGCTCTCGCGTCGGCTCCGCCGGCTGACCGCAGACCCCAATGAACTCGATGCTCAGGATCTGCTTTCCCACGTCGGCAAGACCGCCGGGTGCGAGCCCATGGCCAGTTGCCATCGGGGGAAGGTCATGACGGTCACCGGTCGGCTCAGGTCGGTGGTCTACCTGCCAGAGGGCAGCGTTCCGACGCTGGAGGCAGAACTGCACGACGGCTCAGGCTCGGTCGTGCTGGTCTGGCTCGGCCGGCGCCAGATCCCCGGGATAGAGCCGGGGCGCACTCTGACCGCCCGCGGGCGGATCGCCGAGAACCAGGGTCGCGGCGTCATCTACAACCCTTGGTACGAGCTGAGCCCGGCGTGAGGGAGGCAATCCCCGATCCCGCCTCGCACATCCCGCCGATCCAGGCCACGACAGCCGCGTCATCCGAGGAAGCCGTCAACGACCGACCCCCATTGGTCGACCGCCAACAGATCATCAGCCAGATCGGTGGCCTGCGCGGCGTGATCGACTCGGGCCTGCCGGTCATCGTGTTCATCACGGTGAACGCCTTCACATCCCTGCCCGTGGCCGTGTGGAGTGCACTGGGGACGGGTGCTGCGCTGTTCGCCGTGCGCCTGGCTCGTCGGGAAAATGTGCAACAGGCGATCTCTGGCTTCCTGGGTGTTGCCATCGCCGCGTTCATTGCCGGGCAGACCGGCCAGGCACGGGACTTCTTTCTGCCAGCCCTGTGGTCGACGGCGGCCTTCGGCCTGGCGTTCCTGATATCGGCAGTGGTTCGCTGGCCGCTTGTCGGCGTCATCGCCGAGTTATTTTGGCCGACACCAGGTCTGACGGATTCAAAGGCGTGGAGGTCCCATCGCAGTCTGATGCGCGTCTATACGTGGTTGACGCTGCTCTGGGCCGGGGTCTACCTGTTCCGAATCGCCGTACAGGGGTCGCTGTACCTCGCCAACGAGGTGACGTTGCTGGGTACGACGAAGCTCTTCATGGGCTGGCCGTTGACCGCTCTCGAGGCGCTGCTGACGGTCTACGTGGTGCGGCGGGTCCGACGGCGGATCAGCGACCCAAAGACTTCCTCCTCTCCGGCCGGGTCGGGGTAAGCATCTGTTGGAGGTCCTCCTCGACCTCCTCGGATGCCACGAAGAGCAACTCGTCGGCTGCCTCGAGTGGTTCATCGGGACTCGGCACGATCACCCGCTTGCCGCGCAGGACCGTCACCAGCACCGCATCTCGAGGCAGCGACAGGTCGCCCACGGTCCTGCCGACATAGGGTGTTCCCTCAGCCAGCGTCACCTCTACGAGGTTGGCTTGGCCGTGCCGGAAGGTCATCAGCCGCACCAGGTCTCCGACGGTCACCGCCTCTTCCACGAGGGCGGCAAGCACTCGCGGCGAGGAAACCGACACGTCGACACCCCAGGACTCGTCGAAGAGCCACTCGTTGCGGGGGTCATTGACCCGGGCCACGACCCGGGGAACGGCGAACTCGGTCTTGGCTAGTAGGGACACCACGAGATTGACTTTGTCATCCCCGGTCGCGGCGATGACGACGTCACAGCGAGACAGTTCCGCGTCCTCGAGTTCGGCCAACTCGCAGGCGTCCGCCTGAACCCATTCCGCATCCG
>JACCTM010000138.1 GCA_013812385.1 Geodermatophilaceae bacterium
TGCCGTGTCCACCGGGCCGTCCACGATGACCTTGCCGTGTTCGAGCAGGATGCCGCGATCGCACAGCTTGGCCACCATGTCCAGGTCGTGGCTGACGATGACCAAGGCATGGCCGGCGGCGTTGAGCTCCCGGATCTTGGCCAGGCACTTCAGCTGGAACGGCTCGTCGCCGACGGCCAGGATCTCGTCGACCAGGAAGATGTCCGGCTCCGTGTGCACGGCCACCGAGAAGGCCAGTCGCAGAAACATGCCCGACGAGTAGAACTTCACCTCGGTGTCGATGAACTCGGCGATCTCGGAAAAGGCGACGATGTCATCGAACCTGGCATCGAGCTGCTGTTCGGTCATCCCCAGGATGGCGCCGTTGAGATAGACGTTCTCCCGGCCGGTCAGGTCTGGATGAAAACCCGCGCCAACCTCGATCAGGCCGGCGATGTTGCCGCGTACCAGCACCTGCCCGTCGTCAGGGCGCATCACGCCAGAGATCAGCTTCAGCAGGGTGCTCTTCCCCGAACCGTTGAGGCCCAGGAGGGCCACGGTCTCGCCGTGGTTGATGCGGAAGGACACATCGGTCAGTGCGACGAACTCGTTCGTCAGCGACTCCTTGCGCCCGCGCAACGTCCACACCACAAGTTCCTTGAGAGAACGACTGTGCCGCAACGTGAATCGCTTGGTCACGTCGCGGACAAGAATCCTGGTATCCGCGCCCGGGCCGTGAGCGCCCGCGGTTGCATCCACGGTCACGTCGTCGGTCGCCTCGGCTCACACCGGTCAGTCATGGCTCGGATCGCGGCTTGGGTCACGGCTTGGGTCACAGCTCTTGGGCGAACTGACGTTCGAGGCGACGGAAGGTGGCCTGCCCCAACAGCAGCACCAAGCCGGACAGGATTAACGCCCCCAGTCCGATCCAGCCGAGATTCGGGAGGACCGGACTGGTCTCGTCAGTTGCCGGGAACCAGAAACACAGATGAAACAGCTCGACCGCTGCCGTCAACGGGTTGGCCTGATAGAGCCACCAGAGCGGACCCGTACCGATGGCGTCGGTGACATTCGTCCAGAAGTAGAGCACCGGCGAGATCCAGGTCGCCACCATCAGGATCAGGTCGACAAAGTTCTCCGCGTCCCGGAAGACCACGTTGATCGCGCCGAACAACAGCCCCAGCCCCAGCGAGAACACCGTCACGATCAGGAACCCGAGCACACCGGCGCCGAGCTGTACGGGAGAGGGCCGCCAGCCGGCGATGAGCGCACCGACGATCAGGACCAACAGTTGCGGAAAGAAGTGCACGATCGCGACCCAGAGCGAGGACACCGGAAAGAGCTCGCGGGGGAGGTAGATCTTCTTGACCAGGGCGCCGTTGCCCACGATGGAGCGGGTCGCGTTGCCGAACGCCTCGCTGAAGTAGTTGATCGCCACGATGCCGGAGAACAGGTACACCGCGAAGTCGTTGATGTTGCGGTTCAACCCGAGGAAGACGCCGATCGCGAAATAGAAGACGATGAACTGGACGGCCGGCTTCAAGTAGGACCAGAACAGGCCGAGAATCGAACCCTGGTAGCGGACCCGCAACTCCTTGCGGACCAGCAGCTTGACCAGGTAGCGCCGCCGCAGCACGTCGAGCAGGCCCGCGCCGCGGCCAGGCTCGAGGAAGCCGTCCGTACGCACCGCGGTCACGCGCCGAAGCGTAACCAGCGACACGCTGCGGCTTGATGCGCTGCGCTCAACACGGCCAATGATTCGACTCAGGGACGCCCTGATCCGAATGATTCGACTCGGGGCGACCCTGAGTCGGAGGGGCACGTACCGGGGGCTTGGCCATGTCGGCGCAGGGCACGGACGGACGTACGGTCGGTGCGTGCACATCGGGCTGGACTGAGCGGGTACTCGGACGCCGATGGAACCAATCTGGGATCTCGTGGTCGTGGGTGCCGGTCCGGCTGGTGCTAGCGCGGCGCTGTCGGCCGTACAAGACCGCCCGGATGCCCGCGTCCTGCTACTCGATCGCGAGGACTTCCCGCGGGACAAGGCCTGCGGTGACGGAATCGCCCCGCATGTCTTTGACGTCTTGGCATCGGTCGGAGTCGTCGGGATCGAGACCGGGTACGCCGCGGTCGATCGGTTGCGGATCGGCTTCGCGTCCGGGCCGGCAGCGGGTGGGGTGATGGCCAGGGCGGCGTACGTGATCCCGCGTGAGGTCTTCGATGCGCGGCTCGTGCGGGAAGCGGTGCACCGCGGGGCGCAGCTGCGCCGCCACCGGGTCCGGGACGTGGCCGTCGAGAGTGGGCATGTGGTCCTGGACGGCGAGATCCGGGCGCGCGCGGTGGTCGCCGCCGACGGCGCCTCCTCGGTCCTGCGGCGGCAGGTCGCTCCACCCAGGATCGCGGCGTCGGCGTGGCCACCGGACCGGGTCCTCCCGAGGCGGTTCCGGCGAAAACCGCCGACCTCGGCTCGTACACACACGGCGATCGCAATCCGTGGGTACGCACCGATCGCCGCGAGCCGGGTTGGCCAGCAAGTGATCGTGTTCACCGACCCGGACCCCAACTCCGACCCTGCTGGTGCCGGACTTGCGAGCTGGCCGGCGTACGCCTGGTCGTTTCCGATCGGGGATGGACGAGCCAATGTCGGGTACGGCGAACTGCTCACACCGGGTACGTCGCTGAGCCGTCGACATTTCCTGGATCGGCTCGATCAGCTGTTGCCGGGTGCTGGAACCGATGCAGAGTCGTGGCGGGCACACCTTCTCCCGCTCTCGACCGGGCGGCCGCGGCAACCCGACGGTCGGATCCTGTTCGCCGGCGATGCGATGAACCTGATCAACCCGGTCACCGGCGAAGGGATCTTCTATGCGGTGACCTCGGGCGTACTGGCCGGCCGCGCCGCGCTCAACCCCGGCGATCTCGACGCGGGCGGTGCCTATCGGGCTGAGATGCGACGAACGCTGGGGTGGCATTTCCGACACACCGACGTGGCGAACCTTTTGGCCAGCTCTCCTGCCGTGATGCGCGCCGCGATCCGAGCGGCGGACCGAAGCTCGGCCACCTTCAATGATCTGGTCGAACTCGGCCTCGGCGACGGCCGCCTGACCATGTCCACCCTGCGCGGAAGCGCCGCGGCTTTGTTCCGCAGCCCGACAGTCGCTCCCAGTCGTCACGCCCGATCGCGGACGGAGTGAAGGACGCCGTGGATCGAACCTATTGGCAGAAGGCGGCCTTCACTCGGGTGCCAGGCGTCCTGGAGGCGGGAGCTGAGGCTCAGTTAGCGCCCGGACGAGCCGGTCAAATCAGGTTGCGAACTCGGGCATGATCTTGTCGTGGATCAGCCGGAGCTGCGTGTCCACGTCCGCGACCCCTTCGGTGTCCTTGCCCATGAACGTCTTGACCAGCGTCGCGTCGGTGATGGCCAGGATCATGTGGTTCACGCCGGCCGCCTCGATCTCCTTCAGCTTCGCGACACACTCGTCCGGGGCGCCGGCCACTGACAGCGTCTCCCCGATCTCCGGGGTGGTCGCGTCGATCGAACCGGCCAGGTCTCCCGCTCCCAACGCGCTGATGATGGGCGCCATGTCGTCCGGGGAGACGCCGTTTCGCTCGAGTTGCTCGTTGGGCATCGAGGAGGCGTACAGGCCGACCATCGAACGGGCGGCGTCCTTCGCGATCGCCGAGTCATCCCCGGTCGCGAAGACCACCCAAGCACCGATGTCGAGGTCCTGGACATTCTTGCCGGCCCGCTCGGCGCCGATCGTCATGTTCTCGACCATGTACTCGTACGCACCGCGGGTGTAGCTCAGCGCGTGGTGGCAGCCGTCGGAGAACTCGGCAGCGACCTGGAAGGACTTCGGCCCGCGCATGGCGCCCATCTTCACCGGTACGTGGTCGGCGACCGGGCGGGCAAAGGTGAACAGCCCCTTGTAGGTGAAGAACTCCCCGTCGAAGGTGATCGCGCCCTCGTCGAGCAAAGTGCGGATGATGTGCACGCCCTCCTTCACCCGGGACAGCGGCTTCTGGGTCTTCCAGTCCATGCCGTACTGCGCCAGCAGCCCGAAGTTGCCCGAGGACAGCACCACCTCGGCGCGCCCCCCGGTCAGCTCGTCCAAAGTGGCGGCGGCCTGCGCGATCAGGCTCGGTTCACGCAACACGACAGCCGAGACGCTCGGCCCCATCCGGATGTTCGAGGTCTTGTCGGCGGCAGCGGCGAAGAGCAGCCACAGGTCCTTGTGCCAGGTCTCGTC
>JACCTM010000146.1 GCA_013812385.1 Geodermatophilaceae bacterium
GGCCGACGCGGTCTACCAGGTGGTCTACACCGCCGAGGACATCGTGCACGACCCCCAGTTCCGGGCCCGTGAAGATCTGATCTCCGTCCCGGACGAGGCCCTAGGACCGATCATGATGCAGGGCATCATCCCGAAGTTCCCGAAGCGGACACACAGCGTTCACCGAGCCGGTCCCGAGCGCGGGGCCGACACCACCGAGGTGTTCGCCAAGCTGCTCGACCTCGACGACGAGGCCCTGACCCGGCTGCGTGACGAGGGGATCGTCTGATGTCTCGCACCGCGACAAGAGAGGCGGCATAGTGCCCGAACTACTGACCATCGAGGGCGAGATCTCTGACGTCTTCGACTACTACGAGGCCCAGGGCTGGACCGACGGCTTGCCGGTCGTGCCTCCCACCGAGGCCGCGGTCGCCGCTGCACTCGAGTACACCGATCTGGCCCCGGACGACGTCCTCGGCAAGATTCCAGCCACGCGGGCGGAGGCCACGGTGCACGCGGTGGCGGTCAACGCAGTGATGGCCGGCTGCAAACCCGAGTACCTCCCCGTCGTCATCTCGGCCATCCGCGGTCTGGCGCATCCGGACTTCAACGCCTACGGGATCCAGGCCACCACGAACCCGGTGGCGGTGCTGGTGGTCGTCAACGGTCCGATCGCCGAGGAACTCGGCTTCAACGGAAAGGGCAACTGCCTCGGCCAGGGATTCCGGGCCAACGCCACCGTGGGCAGGGCGGTCCGGCTGTGCATGATCAATATCGGCGGTGGTGCCCCGCAGACGATGGACAAGGCGACCCAGGGCCAGCCGGGGAAGTACGGCATGTGCATCGCCGAGAACGAGGAGGAGTCCCCGTGGGATCCCTTCCATGTCGAGCGCGGCTATGACAAGGAGACCAGGGCGGTGTCGGTCACTCCGTCACCGGGACGCAGAACGTTCTCGACCTGGCCAGCCGCAGCGCCACCGGAATCCTGCGTACCTTCGCCTCCTCGGCGGCGTCGGTGGGTCACCAGAACGTGCAACTCGGCGGCGGACCGCTGATCATCTTCTGCCCCGAGCATGCGCAGATTCTGGCCGACGGCGGGTTCAGCAAGGACGACGTCCGCCAGTTCCTTTACGAGACCTCGCGGGTGAAGGTCTCCGACTTCCCGCCCGAGACGCTGAACGGAATGGTGCGCCACCGCCGCCCGCGGAAGTTCACCTCCGATCACCCCGACTCGGGCATCCCGCTGGCCGACAGCCCGGAAGAGATCCGGATCCTGGTCGCCGTTGGGCGGGTCCGCACTCGGTGATCTCACCGAGTTTCGGGGAGGCGACAATGGTTCCGACCAATCCGATCACGCTCAAGGACGGCACTCCGTCAAGAGCGTATTGGAGTTCACCTGGAAGTGAACGAGTCAGGAGAAGCACTTGAGCGCCATTAAAGTTGAGATCGATCAGGGTGTCGCGTCGATCACGGTCGACTCGCCGAAGACCCGGAATGCATTGAACCCTCATACATCTCGTGAGCTGGTCGAGGCCTGTGACGGTATCGACAAGGATCTGGACATCGGGGCCGTCGTAGTCCGGGGGGCGAACTCGACCTTCTGCTCGGGCGCCGAGCGCGGGGTTCTCGATCGGGCCGGTGAGGATCCAGCAGGCGCGGAACACTTCGCGGGGCTCGGTGCGGTCTACGAGGCCTTCGTCCGTGTGGGCAACCTGGCTGTGCCGACCGTCGCCGCCGTCCGCGGTGCTGCGGTCGGCGCGGGTGTGAACCTGCTGCTTGCGACCGACCTGCGCGTCGTCGCGACCAATGCCCGGATCATCGCCGGGTTCGCGACCATCGGGTTGCATCCCGGGGGTGGGCACTTCACCCTGCTCGACCGGCTGGGTGGGCGCGAGACCGCTGCCGCTGTGGGAGTTTTCGGTGCGGAGATGTCCGGTCAACGCGCCTACGAGTTGGGCATCGCCTGGGCAGCCGTCGAGGACGACGCGGTCGACGAGCGCGCGCTCGAACTCGCGCGCACCGCGGCCAAGGATCCGCTGCTGGCTCGGCGAACGGTGCTGTCCATGCGCCAGGAGCTCGGTCCGCCAGGGGTGTCCTGGCCGGCCGCTGTCGATATGGAGCGCGGTGCGCAGATGTGGTCATTGCGGCGCAGATGGAACAACAACAAGGCCGATGCCGGCAGCTGACTGGAGGGCACAGTCGTGAGCAATTCGCACACAACGTTGGAGGCCGGAATGGTTGCCGAAGCAGACGTGTCGGCGCACGGCCGAGGCGCGTCACCCATGATTTCCTTTGACCACGTCGGAAAGCGCTCTTCAAGAAGGGCACACCTTTCCGGGCCCTCGGGGATGCTCACTTCGATGTTCAGCCCGGCGAGTTCGTCAGTGTGGTGGAGCCGAGGCGGATGTGGGAAGTCGACGCTGCTCAACCTCACCGCCGGACTGATGGAGTACTCCAGTGGCACGGTGCTCTACGCCGGTGAGCCGGTGACGTCGGTCAACACCAAGGTCGGGTACGTCACCCAGGCCGACACGCTCCTCCCCTGGCGCACCGTCCGGCAGAACATCACCATCCCGTTGGAGCTTCGAGGTGGCGAGCGCTCGAGTAACAAGGGTGAGCGAGTCACCGAGATGATCGAGAAGGTGGGCCTGGGCGGATTCCAGGATCACTACCTGGCCGAACTGTCCGGCGGCATGCGCAAGCAGTCATCCTCGCTCGTACCCTGATCTACGGGCCTGAGACCCTGCTCATGGACGAACCCTTCGGGGCCCTGGACGCCCAGAGGAAGCTCGTGCTCCACCAAGAGCTGCTCAGGCTGTGGACCGACGCGAAGACGACCATTATCTTCGTGACCCACGACCTCTCTGAGGCGGTCACCCTGTCCGACCGAGTCGGTGGTCGTCTTGTCCCGGCCTGGCACCATCCAGACCGTCGACATCGAGCAACCGCGCAACGTGTTCGAAGTACGGTTCGACGAGCGGTTCCGCGAACTCCACCAAGACCTTTGGGCCATCCTGCAAGGAGACATGCTCTCCGGCGAAGAGATGTGACCAGCCGCGGCACAGTCACCGTCCCTGGCTCCTAGTCCTGGACCATGCCTAGGAGTGGGGGTCCTTGCCCCGGTCGTGCAGTTCGCGCGTCTTCTCCAGGGTTATCCGGCGGTGCCGGTCCATCCAGTCGTTGACTCGCTCGACATCGCGGGCCTCGAAGGCGCGCATGATTTCTCGGTGATGATCCTGGGCCAAGGATCTGGGGACCTTCACATAGGCCATCGCGTTCTGGTAGCGCGATGAGTTGTGCCACAGGCGAGTCAGGAATCGTACGAGACGCTCGCTGCCGGAGCGCTCGAACGGGATGAAGTGGAACCGCTGGTTGAGCGCGAGGAAGGTCTGGCCACTCTCCCGAACAGCCTTCGCCATGTCCCGATTCAGGTCACGCATCTGCTGGAGGTCGGACTCGGTCAGCAGTGGAATGGCCAGTCGGTGGGCTTCGTCCTCCAGGACCTGGCGCCAGTGGTAGATGTCTTCCAGGTCCTCGAGGGACAACTCGGCCACGAAGAAGCCGATCCGCGGGACCCTCCGTACGTGTCCGATCTCTTCCAGGGCGACCAGCGCCTCGCGTACCGGTATATGTGAAACGCCCAGCTGTTCGGCCAGTCGTGCCGGTGAGAGTCTGGCTCCGGGCGGCAACTCTCCAGAGACTATGTCGCGAGACAATCGGCGCAGCACGAAGTCCTGAAGGCCTTCTGGCCTGGCGTCTGGGCCGTGGGCCGACGGGGGGGAGGAGGTCATCTCACCGCACCGCTGAACTCGCGATTGCAGGATCTCTCTCGCTCTTCCAGCGCAGACAAGGATCGCACGCGGTGTCGGTCCGTGGCCTGGATGACGGCCTCGACGTTGTGGGCCCGAACCGCATCCATCACCTGCAGGTGCTCTTGGTGAGAGTCGGCGCTGGAGACCAAGGATGCCGCCGGGTAGCGCTCCGCGGCATCCCAGAGCCCGTCGAGCATCCGCAGCAGCCGCCCGCTACCGACCCGCCTAAACGGCACGAAGTGAAACTGCCGGTTCAGGAGTAGGTACTTGTCCCGAACCCTGACATGCGTCAACTTTCCCATCTGGTGGCACAGGTCTTCCATCTCGGCGATGTCGTCCTTGGTGAGCAGCGGGA
>JACCTM010000178.1 GCA_013812385.1 Geodermatophilaceae bacterium
CGTAGACGAAGCCGAGCGCCACGACCAGCACGCTGAGGGACCGACCGGCCAGCCGGCCCGCGCTCCGGTCGGCGTCCCCGCGATCGACGACTCGGACGAGCAGCCGGCGCAATATCAGCGCGGTCAAAACGGTGCCGACGAACACCGCTGCGGCCAGCCAGATCTCGGTGCCGCCGACGTTCTCCATCCGGTCATTCTGACGGGCAGCACATCACGATGGGGGGACCTCCGAGCTGCGTCGGCAGCTCACCCGATCGGTGGCCCGGCGCGGGCTCGGCACGACGCCGCCGGTGACCGCCGAGCGCTGACGTCACCGTGGTCGGGGCGGCGGTACCCGTGGTGACCGATTTACCCTATTTAGACCTAATGCACGAAGGTGTAGTTCCGCGGATCGACGCGTCATCACGGGGCCGGGATTTCGCCGGGGGCGAAGGGGGCGGGCGATGCGCAGGCCCATGCCGCGGTGACGACGATGCCGGTGGGGGCTCCTCCTGGCCCCGTCGCTGGTGGCCTTGCCGGCCGCCGCCCGCGCCGGGCACCCCAGGGATACCGTCGACGGTCCCGGCCGTGACCTGGCAGCCGTGCCCGGGCCGGGCCGGCCCCCCGTTCCACTGTGCGCGGGTTCAGGCCCGCTCGACTACGACGACCCGGCCGGAAGCACGCTGGCGCTGGCGCGCTTGCCCACGACCGAGTACTCGAATGCTTGGGCCCTGCGCGACCGGCATGTGTGGGAGCTGACTCGCTCGCCACCGGCACGCCCTGCAGCCCCGCGAGCTCTGTCGGACCGACCATGTCGGCGTCGCAATGCGCCGCAAGCGGATCCCGTTGCAGGACGTACCGATTGTTCACTGACGGCTGACTCGCGGTGCCAGTTCTCAGCGTCTGAGTGTGCCGGGGTGGCTGATTCGGAACGGGTTCGTCGGGTCAACTTCGCAGTTGATCTCTATGAGCCTGGCGAGGTCGGCGGCCGGTACGCCGAGTGGACCTGTTCCGTAACCGGCCCGGACAGCGGCGTCGACGGGATTCACGCCGATCGCGGACGTGGCGAGGCGGACCTCGCCGGGCCCGGCGGTCGGATCGTCGACATCAGCGATCTCGAAGACCTCGGGTCCGCCGGTCCGGTGCTGGGTAACGATGCGCATTGCGCTCTCCTCGTGGTTGACATGGCGTTCGTTTGGCGCCTAGCGTGCCGATTTGAGGAACCGAGAGTGCGTAGACACCCAGGAGTGCCTAAGGAACCGGCCAACTATTCGAGTGCGAGGAGGGGGAAGCGATGCCCACCAGAACCGCGGCCCAGCGACGGGCGCGCGCCAAGACCGAATTCGACGCCTACCTCGCGACCTGTCCGTCCCGGCAGGTCCTCGACATGATCGGGAACAAGTGGGTCGGGCTGATCATCGCCGCACTTCACGACGGGCCTCTGCGCCACGGCCAGCTGCGCACGACCATCGCAGGTGTCAGCCAGAAGATGCTCACCCAGGCTCTGCGGGAACTCGAGCGGGACGGCCTCGTCACGCGGACCATCACCGCGTCCGTCCCGGCACGAGTCGACTACCAGCTCACCCCGCTCGGACAGGATCTCTGGACGGTCATCCAGCCGCTGAAGAACTGGGCAGAGCAGAACATGGCCGCCATCCAGATGCATCGCAAACGCCAGCTCAGCGCCTGAGGTGTGCTCACAGCACTGCACCTGGTCGGTGCGTCGGTGCTGCGCAAGTGCGGAACAGACCGGCACAGTCGCCGACTGCAGCAGCCTGTGGCGCGCCGCCTGAAACAGTTCACCCCGTTCCTGGCTCCGACCCCGAGAGCCGGACATGCAGTGCTCGACGAACGCGATCTGGGTTTTTGCATTCAAGTGCCGGTCGAGGCGTTGCTTCCCCGACAGGTGCTCGCCGTGGGTGGCCCTGACTCTGAATGCGATTGACGCCGAGAGGCTGTCGTGGACTCGAAGTGTCGGGCTGGCCACGTGAGTGCGGACCCCGGGCGCCTGGCTTGAAGAGAGCCTGCACGACTCAACCCAGATCTGCCGGCTACCCGGTGGTCCGCGCAGACCACTGTAAACGCCGGAACATCAGGAGCTGTCATGAACACCACCCATGCCGTCGCCGGCATCGACCCGCATAAACACACCGCGACAGTCGCGATCGTCGACGTCCTCGGCGTCTTGGTGACCTCGCTGTCGGTGCGGGTCACGA
>JACCTM010000183.1 GCA_013812385.1 Geodermatophilaceae bacterium
AGGTAGTGGCGGGATCACGTCTGCCCGAGCGGGTCATCGCGCGGACGTGACCGACCCCGAGGGCCATGCAGATGACGACCATGAGGGAGGAGACATTGAGCTGGGCCATGCCGGACAGGCCATGTCCGAGGTTGCAACCCCCGGCGATCCAGCCGCCGGCTCCGAGCAGAAACCCCCCGGCCACCAGACGGAGGTAGCGGACCCGGGTCTCACCGCGCGGCTCGAGGGCGCCCGTTGCTCGGGCCGCGCCCCGCCGCCGAGGATGATCCCCAGCAGAAAGGCGATTAGCCACCAGTTCGGGTCGCCGGCAGCGACCCCGGCCGAGGCGCCGACGGTGCTCGGCCAGAAGTTGACTCCGCCGACCGCGGCAAGCGCAACGGCCAATGCCCAACCCCGAAGCAGGAGGAATCGGCCTTGCCAGGCATCGGCGAACATCGAGTTGAAGCACAGCTGCCCTCGCTGCAGGACATAGCCCATGCCGATCCCGGCTAACGGCCCCAGCCAGCACCTCGACGACCATGTGGCTCCTTCCTGCGGTTGCTCTGCATGATCTTGGCACGGAATGATCTTGGCGCGGACCGGTCAGCGGCAGCGCTCCCCATGGGATCGACACCTAACCTAGGCTGACCGCGAGCGCGGACATGTGTTGCGCGGGGGACAGCTCATGCTTCGACGAGAAACCTGGAGGCCGTTCGTGGCCAAGGAACCCGGCACCGAAGAGCCCAACGACCACTCGGTCGCCGGATCCGTGCCGAGCGTGTCTGCCTCCGACGCCGGCCGCGATGCCTCGCAGCGCCCCTGGTCGACTGGACCCGGGGGATCCGGTGACGACGCCGATGTACAGGACCAGCCATGGCCCTCCGACGCCGACGAACCCATCGAACAGATCCGGCGCACCGATGCCGACCGCTGGGCGGCCTCGTTCGCCAACATCGCTGACCAACCGGGTTCAGCCGGCCAATCCGAGAGCGCCGCCGGTAACGGTAACGAGGAAGCGCCGCCGGCACCGGACACGCCGGCGTGGGCCGACCGCGTCGCCGACCCCCTCTCCGGACCGAGCTGGCACACCGATGCCCCCTCGCGGGCCTGGACCACCGACGTGCCCACCGGGCTCGGCTGGAGTGCCGATTCCCGGAGAGGATCGGCAGACCAAGCACCTCCGGCGCCTGCTGACTGGACGCGAACCCGGAACTCCTCAGGTCATGCAGAGGGCACACCGTCACCCAACGGCGGCGCTGCCCGGGACGAGTCCGGCTATGACCACTCCGCGGTGAGCCGGGCCGCCCAGGAGCGCAGTGCGCAGGCGTTCTCCTCGAACCAGCCGCCGCCGGGATATCCGGGTCCGCCGGCGCACCCCGGTGGGCCCCAGCAGTCCGACCGCCCGGGCGGAAGTGACCAGTATGGCCAGCCGTACGGCGGTGACCAGCCCGGAAGTGACCAGCGCGGCCGTGACCAGTCCTACGGCGGTAGTCAGTACGAGAATCACGCGTACGGCGGTCAGCCGCCCCCCGGCCAGGAGTTCGGCAGCCAGCAGTACGGCGGCCAGCCTTACGGCGCCCAGCAGGGCAATCGGTACGCCGAGCCGAGTCACGGCAACCGCCGCCAGGCCGACCCCCATCCTGGGCACCAGGCCACCGGGCCCGCCGTCCCTGGCCCACGCTACGAGGCTGCACCCGGCTCACAATCCAACTGGTCGGCGCCACCCCCGGCTCCCGCGCCGACGGCACCACAGGCCCAACAGTGGCAGCAGGCGCAGGCGGCCCAGGTCGGCTGGCAGCCCGCGAGCCAGCAGGGGCCGACGCCGCAACAGCACAACTCGGCGGCCGACCTGACCTCTGGGTCTCTGGTCAAGCCGGCAGCGGCCGTACCCAGGGTCGGCTGGCGCAAGATGGTGCACGCGGTTACCGGTGGAACGCTCAATCCTGGTCTGTCCCAAGCGGAACTGCAGCGGCGCAATCTCATCGAGCGGGCCACCGCGCCGGTCCGTGGCTGTCACCGGATTGCGGTCGTGTCCCTCAAGGGTGGGATTGGCAAGACCACCACCACCGCTGGACTGGGCCTGACCCTCGCCGAGCACCGCGGTGACCGGGTGGTCGCCCTCGATGCCAACCCCGATGCCGGAACCCTGGCCGAGCGGCTGACCGGCCAGATCGATGTCACCGTCCGGGACCTGCTCGACAACGTGGAATCGATCCGGTCCTTCACCGACGTCTCGGCCTTCACCTCACTGGCGGCCCGGCTCCAGGTGCTGGCCTCCGAACAGGACCCGGAGATGTCCGAGGCCTTCAACGAGGAGGAATACCGCACGGTCGCGGACGTGCTGGCGCGGTACTTCAACATCGTCCTGACCGACTCCGGCACCGGCCTGCTGCACTCGGCCATGTCCGGGACACTGGCGCTGGCCGACTCACTCGTCGTCGTCGGCTCACCCAGCGTCGACGGGGCCAGCCGAGCCAGCAAGACGCTGGACTGGCTGATGGCCCACGGTCACGGCGAACTCGTCTCCCGCGCGGTCGCGGTCATCTCGACCGTACGACCGGCCACCAAGGAACTCGACATGGCCCGGCTGCGCGAACACTTCTCCGCTCGGGTGCGGGCGGTCGTCGAGATCCCGTACGACCGGCACCTGGTGACCGGCGGAATCATCGACATGAACCAGTTGGACCGGCCGACCGAAGAGGCATTTCTGGAACTGTCGGCCATCGTGGCCGACGGGTTCAGGCTGCCTCCTCTGATCCGGTCCGTGCGGGGACCGGATGCCACGACCGGCGGCTGATTCGAGACCGGCCGGGTCTTCTCTGATTATCGGTTGACCCTGACCTAACGTCAGGGCTTAGCGTCGACGCCATGACCGCAGCAGGGACCATCACCTTCGCCTTCTCAATCGGCGAGTTGGCAGATCTGGCCGGGGTGACGGTCCGTACGCTGCACCACTACGACCGGGTCGGCCTACTGCGCCCCGGCCACCGCAACGCGGCGGGGTATCGCTGCTACACCGGTCCGGATGCCGACCGGCTCGCCCAGATCCTGGGATATCGGGAACTCGGCTTCGCACTCGATGAGATCCGCAGCATCCTCGACGATCCGGACAGCGGCGCCCAGGAGCACCTGCATCGTCAGCGCCGGCTCTTGACCGAGCGCATCGACAGGCTGCGGCGCATCGTGTCCGCAATCGACACCACATTGGAGGCACGGACCATGCAAACCACCGGACTCAGTCCAGCCGAGAAGCTGGCCGTCTTCGGCGACTTCGATCCCGACGACTACGCCGAGGAGGCCGAGCAGCGCTGGGGCACCACCGATGCCTACCAGCAGTCGGCCGCTCGTACAAAGTCCTACACCAAGCAGGACTGGCAGACGATCACGGCGGAGGGCTCGGCGATCAGGAACGCGCTGGCGCAGGCGTTGGCAGCCGGTCTACCGGCGACCTCGGTCGAGGCGATGGACGCAGCGGAGCAGGCTCGCCAGCACATCACCCGCTGGTTCTACGACTGCCCGCTAGAGATGCACCGCAACCTCGGGGATATGTACGTCGCCGACGAGCGCTTCACAGCGACCTACGAGAAAGTCGCCGCCGGCCTGGCGGCCTACGTCCGGGAGGCGATCCACGCCAACGCCGACCGCGCGGCAACTTGACGCCCGACCCAACCCACGATCTCCGGACGGGGGTGTGCCTGCTAGCTGCGGATCTTGCGGATGATGTACAGCAGGATCAGCACCGCTGCGCCCAGCCCTGCCGCGGGCACGGCCATTCGGGTCAGCACGCTGCCGCCGGCGACCTCGAGCAAGTCGATCGGCTCGGGTTCACGCGACGGGACGGCGCGCGGGCGGCTGGCCTTCCCGGTGCTCGCGGTGGGGGTCGGGCCGGGCTCCTTGGCGTGCTTGCCACCGGTGGATGCAACCGGGTTGTCCGTGCCGCCGGTACCGGACGTACCGCCGGTTCCGCCGGCCGTACCGGCAGCCACCACGGCGGCCGCACCGAGGGGGGTGTCGTTGGAACCAGCGTCGGAATGCCTGTCAACGCCCGCGCCGGCGCTGGAATTGTCGGGCTCAGCACTGCCCTGGGTTCCACTCAACTTTCCCTCGACACAGGTCGCGAACTGACCGATCAGCTTGTTGCCGACATCGACCATCACTCCGCGGCCGAACTGGGCCGGTTTGCCGGTGATGTTCAGATCGGTGAGCACGTCGACCCGGGTCGAGGACCCCTCCGACGTCAACGTCGCCGTCACCGTGGCGGCGGCCGTACCGTTGCCGCGCTGGTCCTTCCCCGCTGCGTCGATGACCGCCGTATGAGTCGCCTCGTCCTTCGTGACGAACGACGCCTTTCCCTTGTAGGTCAAGCTGATTGGGCCCAGCTTAACCTTGACCCGGCCGGTAAAATCGTCACCGTCGACAGAATCGAGAACAGCCCCCGGCATGCACGGCGCGATCTGTTCGATGTCGAGCAGCACCTTCCATGCGTCGTCGACCGGTACCGGAACCGTGAAGGAATGCTCTAGCTGCATTCGATCACCCTCTCACGTCGATAGCACGCTAGGTGCTCGACTAACCCGCGATTGCCGCCAGGACAGCCCGCTTGGTGAGCACGGTTGCCAGATGTGTGCGGTAGTCGGCCTGAGCATTCAGGTCGCTGCTCGGCGAGGCGCCTTCCCCGGCATGCGCAGCCGCATGGGCGACCGCCGCATCGTCACCGGCCCCGGCCAGCGCCTGCTCCACGGCCGAGGCCCGGATCGGAGTCGGACCCATGTTCGTCAACCCGATCCGCGCCTCGGCGATCGTCCCGTTGTCGCTGCGGACCAGTGCGGCGACACCGACCATGGCCCAGGCCTGCGCGACGCGGTTGAACTTCTCGTACGAACTGCCCCAGCCGGTGTGCTTGGGCACTCGGATCTCGGTGAGCACCTCGTCGTCGCCCATCGCGGTCGTGAGGTAGTCGACGAAAAACTCACTGGCCGCCACGGTCCGCGACCCGTTGGGACCGACCAGGACGAACTCCGCTCCCAGCGCCAGGGCCACGGCGGGCAGGTCCCCGGCCGGATCGGCGTGCGCCAAGGCCCCGCCGAGGGTGCCTCGGTGCCGTACCGCCGGATCGGCCACGGTATGAGTGGCCTGCGCGATCAGCTTGGCGTGCTCGGCGATCAACGGATCCTTGAGTACGTCGGAGTGCGTGGTCATCGCACCGATGACGATCGTATCGCCGTCCTCGCGCACCCCGCGCAGCTCGGGAATGCCAC
>JACCTM010000225.1 GCA_013812385.1 Geodermatophilaceae bacterium
GATGGGCTGGAAGCAGCGCGACTGGTATCTGCCGCCCGAGGCGGGCGATCCGTACCTGTTACTTCGCCGCTGTCGAGGCCGAGCGCCGTGAACAGGTCGGCTGAGGACTGTCGGTCAACCGACTTCCAGCGGATTGACGTCTCTCCCCTGTCATTTCCCCCAACCAATGCGGCGGGTCGGTGTACCGGCGAGCTGTGGACAGATGTCAATCCGACGCGCATCACGGCGCGCCTGAGGCCGGGTGTCGTACCCCCGGCTTAGCGTCGCTGGAGTGAGGGCAGGGCTTGCGGACCGGACGTGTGCATGGCGCGCAGCGCTCGGTTGAGTTCGCCGAACGGCTCTGCTGCAGCCGCGCTGCGCTCGCCCTACGTCCAGATCTCGATCGACGAACTCGGTACGCCGTTGCGGGACGTGACCTTCGTCGTGGTCGACCTGGAGACCACCGGCGGCTCGCCAGAGGGCTGCGCGATCACCGAGATCGGAGCTGTCAAGGTCCGCGCCGGAGAATGCCTCGGGGAGTTCCAGACGCTGGTGGATCCCGGATCGGCGATCCCCCCGTACATCTCCATCTTGACCGGGATCACCGATTCGATGGTGATCGCGGCCCCCCGGATCGGAGAGGTGTTACCGGCGTTCCTGGAGTTCGCCCGAGGTTGCGTCCTGGTCGCGCACAACGCCCCGTTCGACCTCGGCTTCCTCAAAGCGGCCTGCGCTGCATCGGCAACGCCGTGGCCGGCCTTTGGGTCGGTCGACACCGCGATCCTGGCGCGCCGGCTGCTCACCCGCGAAGAGGTGCCCAACTGCAAGCTCTCAACGCTGGCTCCGTACTTCCGTGCCCACACCGCCCCCTGTCACCGGGCGCTGGCCGACGCCCGGGCCACCGTGGACGTCCTGCATGGGCTCTTCAAGCGGCTCGGTCCACTCGGCGTGCAGTCCTTGGAGGAACTCAGCGACCTGACCAAGCAGGTCGACCCGATCCGGCGGCGTAAGCGGCACCTGGCCGCCCATCTGCCGCACGCCCCCGGGGTGTACCTGTTCAAGGACGCTCACGACCGCCCGCTCTACATCGGCACCTCACATGACCTCGCCCGCCGGGTGCGTTCCTATTTCGCCGCCTCCGAGCAGCGCTCGCGGATGACCGAGATGGTGGGCTTGGCCGAGCGGGTCGACTCGATCGTCTGCGCGCACGAGCTCGAGGCTCACGTCCGAGAGCTGCGACTGATCGCCGAACACAAGCCCCGCTACAACCGGAGATCGCGCTTCCCGGAGCGAGTGGTCTGGCTCAAGCTGACCGTCGAGGCGTTCCCCCGGTTGTCGCTGGTGCGCCGGCACCGCGCGGACGGCGCCGCCTATCTCGGCCCGTTCTCCTCCCGCCGACAGGCCGATGCGGCGATGGCGGCGGTCTACGACGCCCTGCCGATCCGACGCTGCACCCTTTCCTTGTCGCCCGATCGGATCACCGCGTCCTGTGCGTTGGCCGGTATGGGCCGCTGCGGTGCCCCGTGTGAGGGTTCGCAGTCGGTCCAGGAGTATGCCGATGTCGCCGACGTCGTTCGGCGGGCCGCCGATGGGGATCCGGGAGATCTGCTCGCACCATTGCTCGTCCGCCTGTCGGTGCTGGCCGAGTCCGGCCGGTACGAGGACGCCGCCGCCCTGCGTGACCGGGTCACCATCCTGTTGCGGGGTTGCCTGCGTTGGCAGCGGCTGCGTTCACTGTGGTTGGTGCCCGAACTCGTGGCCGCCCGATCCGACGGCGCGGGGGGTTGGCTGCTCGCGGTCGTGCGCCAGGGTCGCCTCGTGGCGGCTGGTCGGGCGGTGGCTGGGGTGGCGGTGCGGCCCTACCTACAGGATCTGCTCGTCGGCGCGGAAACGGTCAGCACTGCGATCGGCTCAGCGGCGACAACTCCGGAGGAAACCGAGGTGCTCCTGCGCTGGCTGGACACCCCGGGCACCCGATTGGTCGACCTGACTGGTGTGTTGTCCTGTCCGGCTCGGGGGGGTGCAGCCGCGGGATGGCTCTCCCGGGTCGCCGGAGCCGAACAGAGCGCCGCACCGTTTGCCGACGGTCGTCCGCTATGTACCCGCAGCCAGCCGGACCGCGTCGGGGCCGCCTGAGCCCCCGGAACGCCTGCCGCATGCATGACTTCTCGGGTACCGGGCACAAGGCCGGTAGCAGCGGCCGAACGTAGGCCGACGAGGACGATGCAGAGGAAGGCACTCCATGAAAGCTTTGACTTGGCAGGGCACCCGGGACGTACGGATCGAGGACGTCCCGGATCCCACCATCAAGGAACCCACAGATGCCATCATCAAGATCACTTCGACCGGGCTGTGCGGCTCTGACCTGCATCTGTATGAGGTACTCGGCCCGTTCCTCGAACCTGGGGACGTGCTGGGTCACGAGCCGATGGGCATCGTGGCGGAGGTTGGCAGCGAAGTCACCCACATCGCGCCGGGTGACCGGGTTGTGATCCCGTTCAACATCTCGTGTGGCAGCTGCTTCATGTGCGGCCACGGGCTGCACAGCCAGTGTGAGACAACGCAGGTCCGCGATCAGGGCATGGGAGCGGCGCTGTTCGGCTACACGAAGCTGTACGGGCAGGTTCCCGGTGGACAGGCTGAGTACCTGCGCGTCCCGCAGGCGCACTTCGGACCGATCAAAGTTCCGGAGGGGCCGGCCGACGACCGTTTCCTGTACCTGTCCGACGTGCTGCCCACTGCCTGGCAGGCGGTGGAGTACGCCGGGATCCCGGACGGCGGCACGGTCGTCGTCCTCGGCCTCGGCCCGATTGGTGACATGTCCTGCCGCATCTCGGCGCTGCGCGGGCACCGGGTCATCGGGGTGGATGTCGTCCCGGAACGTCTGGAGCGCGCTCGTGCGAACGGCGTCGACACGATCGACGGAAATGAGGACGACCTGGGTGACCTGATCCGGGACGTCACTGAAGGACGCGGCCCCGATGCGGTCATCGATGCCGTGGGCATGGAGGCGCATGGCTCGCCGGCGGCCGGATTCGCCCAGAAGATGACCAAGTTGCTGCCCGATTCCGTCGCGGCGAAGCTGATGGAGAACGCCGGGGTCGACCGGCTCGCCGCTGTCTACTCCGCGATCGACATCGTTCGCCGCGGTGGCACGATCTCGCTGAGCGGGGTCTACGGCGGCATGACCGATCCGTTGCCGCTGCTGACGATGTTCGACAAGCAGCTCACGCTGCGTATGGGCCAGTGCAACGTCAAGCGTTGGGTGGACGACATCATGCCGCTGCTGTCCGGCGACGGCGATCCGCTCGGAGTCGATACCTTCGCCACCCATCGAGTGCCGCTCAGTGAAGCACCGGCGGCCTACGAGATGTTTCAGAAGAAAGAAGATGGCGCAGTGAAGGTGGTCTTCACCCCTTGAGGGATGTCGTGGCTACCCCGCGGCCCTGCGGCCGCGGGGATAGGCTCCCGACGTGATCACTGCGATCGTCATGATCAGTGCCAGCACCGATTCCATCGGCGAGGTCGCCGAGCAGATCGCGGACATCGACGGGGTCAGTGAGGTCTACTCCGTGGCCGGGCACGTCGATCTGATCGCCGTTGTACGGGTACGCCAGTTCGACGACATCGCCTCGGTCATCGCCGGCCAGGTCAACAAGGTGCCAGGGGTCATCGACACCGAGACGCATATCGCCTTTCGCGCTTATTCACGGCACGATCTCGACGCAGCGTTCGCGATCGGCTTCGAAACCGAGGCCTGAACCCGGCCACCCGACGCCTGGCGGTCAGGCAGTCTTCGCGGCTTGGCTTACCTGGACCCAGCGGTCCAGAGTCAACTGTGCCGAGCCGTCATCGATCGCCGCACCGGCACGTTCGATCGCCCGGGCGAAGCGAGCGTTCAGGGATTCCTCTGCCGACGGCGATGCCGAGGGCAGTCCGCCCTCGGCGACGATCGCCGCTGCGGCGTTCAGAACGACCGCATCGCGGACCGGCCCCTTGTCGCCGGAGATTAGCTGGCGCACCGCATTCGCATTCGTCTCGGCGTCGGCTCCGCGAAGCTCCTCGGCGCTGGCCCGGGCCATACCGAAGACGGTGGGGTCCAGAGTGTCTGCCACGACGGCACCGTTTGCAGCCAGCCACACCGACGATGTCGTTGTCGTGGTCAGCTCGTCCAGTCCGTCGTCACCCCGGAAGACGATCGCTCGGACATCGCGCCGGGCAAGCACACCCGCGAGCAACGGGGCCATGCGCGCGTCGGCGCAACCCACGGCAGCCGCAACCGGTCGTCCCGGATTGGTCAGTGGCCCAAGGAAGTTGAAAACCGTGGCAACGCCCAACTCACGACGAGCCATGGCAGCGTGGCGCATCCCAGGGTGAAAGACCGGTGCGAAGAAGAAGCCGATGCCGGCCTCGGCGATGCACCGTTCGACGCCGGCCGCGGACAGGTCGATGGCCACCCCGAGCGCCTCCAGGACGTCGGCCGACCCGCAGGCCGAGGAAGCTGCGCGGTTTCCGTGCTTTCCCACCCGAATCCCGGAAGCCGCCACGATCAATGCTGCCATCGTCGAGATGTTCACGGTGTGGGCACGGTCGCCACCGGTCCCGACCACGTCCACGACCGGTCCGGGCGTTCGTACCGGGGTGGCATTGCCCAACATCACGTCGACCAGGGCGTCGATCTCACCCACCGTCTCGCCCTTGGCCCGCAACGCGATTGCGAAGCCGGCAACCTGAGCGGCACTGGCTTCGCCGGCCATGATCTCGCCCATGGCCCAGCCCACGGTGGCACGGGAGAGATCCTGCCCGGCCAGCAGCGCGGTGAGCAGGCCCGGCCAGGTCGGCGTCGGCATGGTCAGGACAGCGGTTCGGCGGACTCAGCCGCGAACGACCGGAACGCCGTGCTGGCGCTCACGGAGCAAATCGGCCACAGTCGCCGCTGCCTGCAGTGCGTCGAGGGGAAAGGACAACGATGCGTCGGCCAGCGACCAGTGCGCCAGCCAGCGGTCGGCCTGCCGGGCAATCAGGACGCAGACCGGCGGACAGTCGCGGATCTCGAACTTCAGTTGTCGGGCGATGCCCATGCCACCGGTCGGCTGGGATTCGCCGTCGAGCAGAACCAGATCCACCGAGCCGGCGTCGACGTAGCTCAGAACCTCGTCGATCGTCTCGCAATCGATCCAATCGATGCGGCCTACATCTCGGGCCGGGCGACGGCCGACCGCGGTGCGTACCGCGTCCCGGATAGCCGGACGCTGGGAGAACAGCAGTACCCGAACCGAAGGCAGGTTGCCCGAGCCGGTCGAGCCCTTCGAGACGACGGGAAGGGTCACGCCGACATCCTAACGAGGTGACCCGCCGGCATCCGTGACCTGCTGGGCGGCTCGTCGGCTGGCCTGTTCTTCCAGCCGGTCCAGGCGGCGGTCCTCCCGTTCTGCCTCACGCTCAGATGCCCGCTTCCATTGCACGACTGCGGCGCCCAACATCAACAAGCCGATCAGATCGCCGGAGGCCCAAAGCAACCCGCCGCCGACCCGCTGGTCCAGCAGCGGTTCGATCCAGGGCAGGCCGAGGGAGCTGTAGTGGTCGGTCGCGATCACCGTGCGCTCGGACATGATCGTGAGCCCCAGGATCACGTGGATCGGAAGGGTGGTTACCAGCAGGAGCACTCGCATCGGGTGCGGTACCCGGCCCGGCACCGGGTCCACACCGATCAGTGGCCAGAAGAAGAGGGCCCCGACGAGGACGAAGTGCGCGTGCAGCAACTCGTGCAGCAACGCGTTGTCCAGTGTTGCCGGGTACCAACCGGTGAAGTACAGCGCGAAGGGGCTCGCGACGAACAACAGCCACCCCACCGCTGGGAAGGTC
>JACCTM010000244.1 GCA_013812385.1 Geodermatophilaceae bacterium
CGCCGAGGGCATCTACCAAGCCCTGGGTCAGCGTGGTCTTTCCCGCCGCACTGTCGCCGGCGATCGCGATCATCACCGGTCGCTGGGCGTCGCTGGCCCGGCCCATCCGCACGATCTTGTCGGGCACTGCGCACGTCCCTTCCTCGATCGAGCACACCACTGGATCGCTCAGCCTAGAAGTCACCGACCCAGGAAGGGCCCCGTCGGAGGGGGAAAGCGAGGGGGAGCCGCTCTAACCTGTGCTGATGGCCTCACCGCTGCGGGTAGTCCTCGTCGACGACCACCCGATGGTGCTCGAGGGCCTCAAGGCCATGCTCGCGCGCCGGGCCGGCGAGATCCGGATCGTCGGGCAGGCCAGCAACAGCGACGAGGCCTTCCGAGTGGTCGGGGACCTGCGTCCCGACGTGGTGGTGCTCGACGTTCGGCTGGGTCAGGACAGCGGGCTGGACGTCTGTCATCGGCTGATCGCCCGCGATCCCGCCTGCCGGGTGGTGTTCCTGACCGTGTACGACGACGAGCAGTACCTCTTCCAGGCCCTTCGAGCCGGCGCCGTCGGGTACCTGCTGAAGCGGGTCGACGGCCGTCAACTGGTCGAGCACCTGAAGGCGGTACGGGCCGGTGAGATAGTCATCGACGCCGCGCTGGCCGGCCGGGCCACTGCCAGTGCCGCACGGCTGGCGGCCGGCGAGTTCTGGCCCGGCGCTCACCTGGGTCTGACCCAACGGGAGAGCGAGGTGCTCTCGCTGATGGTCGCCGGACACCACAATCGGGCGATCGCGGCCCGCCTCGTGGTCGGCGAGGAGACCGTGAAGAGCCACGTCAGCTCGATCTACCGCAAGCTGGAGGTCAGCGACCGCTCGACAGCTGTGGCGAGCGCGCTGCGCGAGGGCCTCTTCCATTGATACCCGAAACACCCCGGAGGACAGGCCGCGAGAGTGCGGTCCCCCGCCGAGATCCGTACGGCCTCGCCCTGCAGAGGGCTGTGGACGCGCTGGCCGCCGGTCGGGAGGCCACCGCAGGTGTCGTTGTCCGCCA
Organism: Geodermatophilaceae bacterium; assembly: GCA_013812385.1. GTDB lineage: Bacteria > Actinomycetota > Actinomycetes > Mycobacteriales > Geodermatophilaceae > JACCQS01. The sequence continues at coordinate 1,036 of JACCTM010000244.1, forward strand.
GCTGTCTTCTGACGGATCGGTGGCTGCCGTCTGGGATTTCGATCACGATGCTCGGGAATTGATCTGCCGGCACGCGAGCCTGGTTGACCTCATCGATCGACGTATTCCGTTGGGGGTCAGCGTCGTTGGATGGGTGGCAAGTCATCGCCGGCCGACCTTGGTGGTGGACCGCGGTGCTGACCGGCGCGGGGATCACTACGCCGGTGACCCGCGAGTCCCGATGGCCGGAGCAGCGGTGCCGATACCCGGTGCGCAGAAGTACACCGGCGGGGTCCTCGAGGTGTACGGGGGCGGCCAAGACTCGACGAACACTTCCGACCTGGTGAGTTTGGCCCGACTGGCCGCCGTGATCGCCGCGGGTGCCCAAGACCTAACCGCTGCGGGCAACGCCCCCGCGGCGCCTGGCGATTCGGTCACCGAAGTGGAGCGCCAGAACCGGCGGATGGCGGCCGAGTTGCATGACGGTGTCTCCCAACGGCTGGCGAGCCTGTCCTTTCATCTCGCCGCCGCCAACTCCGCGTTGGCTGAGTTGTCCCCAGAAGCGGACCCCGGTAGCGATCCGGTGAGTTTTGCAGTCCGGCAGCTGATCACGGCCAGCGAACTGAGCCGACTGGCCGCCGATGACGTACGGGCCGCGATCAGCGGTCTGCGACCGCCGGTTCTCGACGACCTCGGATTGGCCAAGGGCTTGGTCAGCCTGTGCGGCGCCCTGGGCGCAGACGAGCTGTCGGTCGAGGTCGACGTGGAGGCCGTCGAGCCACCTTTCGTGTCCCCTGCGGCATCGCTGGCCCTGTATCGGGTGGCCCAGGAGGCGCTGGGCAACGCCGTCAAGCATGCCGGTGTCGCGGCCGTGCGGGTTCGCCTGCAACGGCGCGGTGACAACGTCGTCCTCGACGTACGCGATGACGGGGTCGGCTATCAACAGGCCCTCGACGGGACCGCAGGCCGCAAGGCAGCCGGCCCGGACAGCGGGTTAGGTCTGCGCAGCATGGCCGAGCGCATGCAGGCTGTCGGCGGGCACATAGAACTGTGGTCGGCACCGGGCAGGGGTACGCACGTACGGGCGATCGTCCCGGACCCACCCGCCGAGGTAGAGCGCGACCAACCCCCGATTGGGCTGCCGAAAGCGAGGTAGGTGGTGCGGGCGGTCAGGCGTTGACCGACCCGCGCAGAACGGCTGAGGTCGCTCGTACCCGCTCGGAGAGGGCGGCTTGTCCCGCACTGTTGCCCTCGACCCGTCCACCCCAGTCGTGCAGCGCCTGGTCGACCAGCGCCCGGCCGAAGGAGAA
>JACCTM010000249.1 GCA_013812385.1 Geodermatophilaceae bacterium
GTGAGTCAACTCCGCTGAAGTCAGCTCGGCGGAATGGCATCGACCCACACGCACCGCCGTAGCCCCGATTCGGCCGACCGCCACCCAGGCCGGCCGTCACCCGTTCGACCTGCCCGGAGGCAAAACCTATGGCCGAAGTCCGTATCACCGCCCAGCCACGTACCGAGTTCGGTAAGGGCTACGCCCGGCGTACCCGTCGAGCCGGGCTGGTCCCCGCGGTCCTGTACGGCCACGGCGAGGACGTCCGGCACTTGTCGTTGTCGGCGCGGGAGTTCTCCAAGGCCCTCAAGGGAGGGTCCAACACGCTGCTCACCGTCGCGCTGGACGGGGAGACCCATCTGGCCCTGCCCAAGGCCGTCACCCGGCATCCGATCCGCCCTGAGTTCACCCACGTTGATCTATTGCTCGTACGCCGTGGAGAAAAGGTGACCGTTGACGTCGCCGTGCATCTGATCGGTGAGCCCGCTCCGGAAACCGTGGTCAACCAGGAGTTGACCTCGCTGACCGTCGAGGCCGAGGCGACCCATATCCCGCAATCCTTCGATGTCTCCATCGCGGGCAAGCACGTCGGTCAGTCGATCCTGGCCGGCGACATTCCACTGCCCAGCGGCACGACGCTGGTGACCGAGGCGGACAACCTGGTCGTCGGCTTCCTGGCCGCCCCCACGGCGGAGGAGCTCGAAGCCGAGCTGGAAGAGGCCGAGGCCGAGGTCGGCATCGAGCGCGACGCCTCCGACGAAGAGATCGAGGCTGCCGCCGAGGCCGAGGCGTCGGCCGAGCAGGACGACGATTCCGCTGCACCTTCCGGGGACTCGGCCAGCTAGCCTGCGGCGCCGGCGCCCCGGACCGTCGTCGAGGCGGTGCGACCCGCTGGTCCCTTGGCGCACACCATGTCCGAGCCCACAACAGGCAGCACGGGGTCGGCAGCTGTTGGGTTGGATGGCGCGGTGGTCGTCGGGCTGGGCAATCCTGAGCCCAGCTATGCGGGCAACCGGCACAACGTCGGAGCCATGGTCGTGGCCGAGCTCGCCGCGAGCGAGGGGGTAAACCTCAAGCGCGGGTCCGGAAGGCTGGCCCGTGTGGTCAGCAGCGCTACCCGGTTGGGCGGACGGCGGGCCGTTCTGGCCACGCTGACCACGTACATGAACGAGTCCGGGCAGGCCGTGCGACCGTTGCTCGACTACTACAAGGTCGAGCCCGGGTACTTGATCGTGCTGCACGACGAGCTCGACCTGCCCTTCGGCGCCGTCCGGATCAAACAGGGCGGCGGCGACAATGGGCACAACGGGCTGCGTTCGATCACTCGATCTGTGAGCAGTCCCGACTACGTCCGCGTCCGGATCGGCATCGGCCGGCCGATGGGTCGGCAATCCCCGGCTGACTTCGTCCTGCACGACTTCAGCGCCGCAGAACGTACTGAACTTCCGGCGATCCTCGACCAAGCGGCTCGTGCGGTATCCCTGCTCATCGCGGCCGGGGTCGACCGAGCCCAGAATGAACTGCACCGCCCCTGACCCAAGTGCCTGCACGTTATGCGCATAACGTCCGACCGAGGTCGTGTCCGGGGCGCCGACTAAACTAGCTCCGCGCCCGCGTTCGGCTGTGTCCTGGCGGGCCATCATCCCCATGAGAGGAACTAGTGCCGCTTTCTGGGCTGCTCGAGGCCGTACTCGCCGAAGGGGACGGGCGAGATCTGGCCGAGGCCGCCCGCCGTACCGGGGTGGACGTCCAGACGATCACCGCCATGAACCCGCTCGCGGTCGCAGCTATCGCCGGCGAACGCGAACGCGGCGGCGCCGGTCGCCCCGTGCTCGCGGTGACCGCCACCTCGAGGCAGGCCGAGGACCTGGCCGCTGGTCTGCGCTGCCTGTTGCGCGACCGCCAGGTCGAGGTCTTCCCGGCATGGGAGACCCTGCCGCACGAGCGGCTCTCACCCCGCGCTGACACGGTCGGTCGCCGACTGGCGGTTCTGCGCAGGCTCGTCCATCCAGCACCGCACGACCCGCTGCGGGTGATCGTGGCACCGGCCCGCAGCCTGCTGCAGCCGATGGCGCCGGGCTTGGCCGACCTCGAGCCGGTCGAATTGGTCGCCGGTCAGAGCATCGAACTCGAAACAGTGGTGCGGCGGCTGGTCGATGCCGCCTACACCCGGGTCGAACTGGTGGAGCGGCGCGGGGAGTTCGCCGTACGCGGCGGTCTGCTCGACGTCTTCCCGCCCACCGAGGAGCATCCGATCCGGGTCGAGTTCTGGGGCGACGAGGTCGAGGAGCTGCGCCCGTTCTCAGCCAGTGACCAGCGATCGCTGGACGTCAAGGTTGAGCGGTTGGTGGCCCCACCGTGTCGGGAACTGGTGCTCAACGACGACGTACGCCGCCGGGCCGGCGAGCTGGCCGGTGACTACCCCGACCTCACCGAGATGCTGGACGCGGTCGCTGACGGACGGCCGATCGAAGGGATGGAGGCCCTCACTCCGCTCCTGGTCGACGGCCCGATGGTTGCCCTCGTTTCCCTGCTTGCACATGGATCACACGTCCTGGTGTGCGAGCCCGAGCGCGTCACTGCCCGGGCAGGAGAACTGGTTCGTACCTCGGAGGAGTTCCTGGAGGCGTCCTGGGCGAACGCGGCCGGCGGTGGGCGGACGCCGCTGGACCTGAGCGGCTCGGCACTGAGATCACTGGAGGACACTCGACTCGAGGCGATCAAGCGCGGGCTGCTGTGGTCGACAGTGGGGGCACTGGGGTCCGAGGACAGCGAGGGGATCCCAACCACTGCTGAGCCCGTCGTCCATAGCGGGCGCAAGATTGGCCTGCAGGCGAGCCCGGCCGTCCGGTACCGCGGCGACTTCGAGACGGCGCTGCGTGAGACGGCCGAGCTTATAGGTGACGACTGGCGGGTGGTGCTGGCCTTCGCCGGTCCCGGTCCGGCCCAGCGTGCGGCCGAGCAGCTCACGAACGCTGGCCTCGCGGTCTCGATCGCACCGGAGCTGCCGGCTGATCTCAGCCCGGGTGTGGTCTACATCGCCCAGGCCGAGATGGAGGAGGGATTTCGGTCCATCCAGCTCAAGCTGGCCCTGATCACCCAAAGCGATCTGACCGGGCAGCGGGGGACCTCCACCAAGGAAATGCGCCGGCTGCCCTCGCGGCGGCGCAACACCGTGGACCTGCTCCAACTGCAGCCCGGCGACTTCGTCGTGCACGACCAGCACGGCATCGGGCGCTACGTCGAGATGATCCGCCGCACGATCAACGGGGGCGAGCGGGAGTACCTGATCCTGGAGTACGCGCCGTCGCGCCGCGGGCAACCCGGCGACCGGTTGTTCGTACCCACCGACGCCTTGGAACTGCTCACCCGCTACGTCGGCGGAGAAACCCCCTCGCTGAGCCGGCTCGGCGGCTCGGACTGGGCCAAGACCAAGGGCCGGGCGCGCAAGGCGGTCAAGCAGATCGCCGCCGAACTCATCCGGCTCTACGCCGCCCGGATGTCGACGCCGGGCTATGCCTTCGGCCCGGATACCGCCTGGCAGCACGAACTCGAGGACGCCTTTCCCTACGTCGAGACCCCGGACCAGCTCGCGGCCATCGACGAGGTCAAGGCCGACATGGAGAAGCCGGTCCCGATGGACCGGGTCATATGCGGCGATGTCGGGTACGGCAAGACCGAGATCGCC
>JACCTM010000255.1 GCA_013812385.1 Geodermatophilaceae bacterium
AAAAGGTCTACGGTTCGATTCCGTAAGGGGGCTCTCGACCCGCACGGCGGTGTAGCTCAGTCAGGTAGAGCAAGCGGCTCATAATCGCTGTGTCCCCGGTTCAAGTCCGGGCACCGCTACCATCGAGATAATCTCAGTTCTGCAAGGCACGTCCAAGTCCCCCGCTCTTCCAGAAAGGCATGTACCCCGTGGCCGCCACCGATATCCGTCCCAAGATCACGCTGGCCTGCCAGGAGTGCAAGCACCGTAACTACATCACGAGGAAGAACCGCCGTAACGATCCGGACCGCCTGGAACTCAAGAAATTCTGCCCGCACTGCCGCATCCACCAGGTCCACCGCGAGACTCGCTAGGCCTGCGGCCCGCGGAGATGTCGCTCGACCCGTCCTTCATCGGCCGGACGTACCCGGCGACGGAGGTCTATGAGGTCGGGCGGGAGAAGATTCGCGAGTTCGCCGATGCGATCGGCGACCCACACCCGGTCTACCGCGATCCCGACGCCGCGCGTGCCGCGGGGTATCCGGACGTGATCGCGCCTCCCACGTTCCCCATCGTGATCACCGCACGGATCGGTGAGCAGGTCCTCTTCGATCCCGAGCTCGGTCTGGACTACACGAAGGTCGTCCATGGCCAACAGCGCTTCGTTGTCACCCGGCCGGTCCGGGCAGGTGATCGGTTGACCGGTGTGCTGACCGTGGACAACATCCAGGCAGCGGCGGGCAATGACCTGATCAGCACCCGCGTGGACCTCAGCACCGAGGACGGCGAGCCGGTGGTCATCGCGTATTCGATGCTGGTCGCGCGCGGAACCTCAGCCGAGCCGAGTACCTCCGCCGAGCCGAGTTCATGATCGCCACCGGCAGCGCGCCGACACCGACCTACGACAGCGTGGACGCGGGAAGCGAGCTGCCTGAGGTCCGGAGCAGGATCCGCCGCGCGGACCTGATCCGCTACTGCGGGGCTTCAGGGGACTTCAACGTCATCCACTGGAACGAGCGGGCCGCTCGGGGAGCGGGCCTCCCGGACGTCATCGCCCACGGCATGCTGACCATGGCCGTTGCCGCCCGCATCGTCACGAACTGGGTCAACGATCCGGGCGCGGTGGCGGAATACGCGGTCCGCTTCTCCCGGCCGGTGGTCGTTCCCGACGACGAGGACGGGGCCGAACTCCTGGTCACCGCACGGGTCGCCAAGAAGTTGCCCGACCACCGGGTTCGGGTGGACATCGTGGTCCGAAGCGGCGCGGACAAGGTCTTGTCCATGGCTCGCGCCGTCGTCGCGCTGGCGTAGTCATGATCCGTCGCCGGCGGTACGGCACCCGTCGCTGGCCGTACGGCGCCCTGCTGGTCGCCGGCCTGCTCGTCGCCGCCTGCGCGCCGGCCCCTGAAGGCCTGGAATTTCCGCCCAGCCGCGAGGACGGGGGGTCCGATGCGCCCTCGGCGGCCGTTGAAGAATGTCCTGCCGAGGCCGTCCCTCCCGCGCAGGACCGTCCGCTGATCTCCCTGCAGTTCTCCCTGGCCGAGAACTTGCGGATCGTGACCGGTACCGAGCAGGTGCGGTTCACCCCCGATCTGCCGACCGACGAATTGGTCTTCCGGCTGATCCCCAACAGCCCGCTGTCCGCGCCGTTCGGAAACCTCCTGACCATCACCGACGTCAGCGGCGAGCAGGTGAGCGACTACGGGTACGAGTCGGCCGATGCCTACCCCACGACGCCGGGTGGGCTACTGGTCGTCGAACTGGAGGACGAAGTTGCGGCCGGCGACAGCGTCGAGGTGTTGCTCAACTTCGAACTCGAACTCGGGGACGGCACCTTCGATCGGTTCGGCACCGCTGACGGTTTGTCCTGGTGGGGCAGCGGCTACCCGCTGCTGTCCTGGGAGCCGGGGGTCGGCTGGAGCCGTGATCAACTGGTCACGCTGTCCGGGGAGACCTCGACCAGCCAGGCCGCCGACACGACGATCAGCGTCGAGGCCCCCGAGGACCTTGAGGTCCTGATGACCGGAGACCAGGACCGGCCGGAGCCGGCCGGGGACGGGCGGCGGATCTGGACCTCCACCGAGGCTGCCGCCCGAGACGTCAGCGTGGCCGCCGGACAATTCGACACCGCCGATGCCGCGGCCGGCGACACCGAGATCACGGTCGGCGTGCTGCCCGATGCAGACGCCGACGCTGCGGAACTGGCTCAGGACGCCGCGTCGATCATCGAGGAGTTCGAAGAGTTCTTCGGACCTTTCCCGTACGACACGCTCTCGATCCCGGTACTGCCGGACTTCGGTGGTGGCATCGAGTACCCGTCCTCGATCCTGCTGGCCACCAGTCAGCGGTTTATCCTCGTGCACGAGATCGCACACATGTGGTTCTACGGAATGATCGGCAACTCGCAGTTTCGCGACCCATGGTTGGACGAGGCGTTCGCCTCCTACGCCGAGGTGCTGGTCGATGCTTCAGCACCGGACAGTACGGACTTGCGAACCCCGGGCGACATCGGCGGATCCATGGCCGACTTCCCGGACACCGACGAATACTTCTCGGTCGTCTACGGCAAGGGGCGGGCGGCTCTGGTCACCGCTCGCGAGGCCGCTGGACCGGCTGCCTTTGACGCTGGCCTGCGCTGTTACATCAACAGCCAGGCTTGGCAGATCGCGGTCCCTGGGGACGTCGCAGTCGCGTTTGCCGACTTGCCAGAGGCGCTCCGGATCCTCGAGGAGGCGGGCGCTTTTCGCTGATGGATCCGCGGTCAGCCCAGTTCGGTCAGCAGGCCCTGGATCCGGGTGATGCCCTCCACCAGGTCGTCGTCACCCAGCGCGTAGGACAGCCGCAGGTAGCCATCGGTGCCAAAGGCCTCGCCCGGTACGGCCGCGACTTCGACCTCGTCCAGGATCAACGTGGCCAGCTCCGCGCTCGTCGTCGGCGTACGGCCGCGCAGCTCCCGACCCAGCAGGGTCCGTACGCAGGGATAGGCGTAGAAGGCACCCTGCGGTTCCGGGCAGGCGATCCCCGGGATCTGGCGAAGCATGGACACCATCAGCTGCCGACGACGGTCGAAGGCCGCCCGCATGCGCACGACGTCGTCCAGACCGCCGTTCAGGGCGGCCACGGCCGCTGCCTGGGACACGTTGGCGACATTGGATGTGGAATGCGAGTGCAGGTTGGTTGCTGCGGTGATCACATCGGGGGGCGCGATCATCCA
>JACCTM010000256.1 GCA_013812385.1 Geodermatophilaceae bacterium
CCACAGCGCACCGCGAGTGTCCGTGATCATCTGCACTCGGGACCGTCCCGAACAGCTGCGGCGCGCCCTTACCGCCGTGCAGGCACTCAGCCCTGAACCTGACGAAGTGCTGGTGGTCGACAACGCATCGACCTCCTCGGCCACTCGCGAGGTGGTGCAGTGCTATCCGGGGGTCCGGTACGCCCACGAGCCGCGTCCCGGGCTGAGCGTGGCCCGCAATCGCGGACTGCGGGAGACCAGTGGTGAGGTCATTGCCTTCACCGACGACGACGCGGAGGTGCGGCCGAACTGGCTGGCCGGGTTGCTAGCGGGTTTCGATGCACCAGAGGTGATGGCAGTCACTGGTCTGGTCCTGCCGGCCGCGCTGGACACCGAGGGACAGTTGCTCTTCGAGAATCACCTCGGCGGGTTCGGGCAGGGCTACCGCAGCCAGCTCTTCGACTCGGCGTTCTATCGCGGCATGCGGCGCTACGGCGTGCCGGTGTGGCGGATCGGCGCGGGTGCCTCCATGGCGGTTCGTCGCCAGGCGTTCGACCTGGTCGGAGGCTTCGACGAGCGGCTCGGCGCCGGAGCGGCGGGGTGCAGCGAGGACTCCGAATTCTGGTACCGGCTACTGGCGCAGGGCTGGCGCTGCCGCTACGAGCCGGCCGCCGTGGCCGTACATCACCATCGAGCCGACCGCCATGAGGTGCGGCGGCAGGCGCGGGCCTACCTCCGTGGGCACGTCGTCGCGCTGTTTGCACAGCACGTTCGCAATCAGGATGCCGGTAACGTGCGCCGGGCCTTTGTCGGCTTGCCCCGGTTCTATCTCGGCCGGCTGGCTCAGGCGGTCTTTGTCTCGGACGACACCGTGACGGCCGAGATCAAAGGTTTTCTCGGCGGCCTGGTCAGCGGCGCGCTGGCCGTACCCTGGATGGTCAGGGATGGGGCATTGGCCCCCCGTCGTAAGTTCTTGGCCGGCAACCCTTTCCCGCACCCGTACACCGAAGGCTTCTACTTCCGGGACAAGATGCGGGCGATTCACCGGGTGGCTCCGTTCGGTCCGCTGCACCACATCCTCGAGGTCGGCGGCGGGGCCAGTGGGGTGAGCGCCCTGCTCTACCCGCGGGCGCATGTGGTCACCGCGGATCTCGAGCCCGGGCACGGGGCCGTGGCCGCGCACACCGAGCGCGCCCAGTTCCTCTGCGCGGATGCCACTCGGCTGCCGTTCTCCGACGGGGTGTTCGACGCGGTGACGTTCTTCGACGTCCTCGAGCACATCACTGATGACGCCGCCGCTGTACGGGAGGCGATTCGGGTGCTCGTACCAGGTGGGGTGATCCTGGTGACCGCACCGAACGAAAGCTGGCGTTTTCCGTACTACTCCGTGGCGGCGCCGATCTGCCCGACCGACGAGGACGTTATGGCCGAGTGGGGCCACGTGCGGCGCGGGTATGCGCTATCCGAACTCAATCGGCTGGTCGGCAGCGATGCCTTGCGCTGGGGGACCTTCATCAATCCGGTCACCGTCCTCAACCACGACCTGGCGTTCTCCCGGCTGCCCAGTCGGGTACGCCGGGGACTGCTGTCGGTCCTCGCGCCGGTCAGCTGGCTGGCCTACGTCCTACATCGTCCGCACTGGCCCGGAACCGAGACCGCGGCGGTCTGGAGGACACCGTCGGCGAGGTCGGGTCCTGCGCGGCCCGAGGACCCACAGCCCTCGGTCGCGGAGCATGTCCTGGGGGCGGCCGGTGACCGGGTCAGCTGACCGGTTTCCGGCCTCGGGTCGGGTGGCGGTTCTGCCCTGGGGTGACCTGATCGAGGACTTCCTGAAACCGATCGGCCTGTCAGTCGACGACTTCGTCGAAGAGATGACCGGTGGTTGGCTGTTCGGCTACCTCGACGCACTGGCCACGGCGGGACTCGACAGTGTGCTGGTCTGCATGACGGCCACGGTGCACGAGCCGGTCCGCCGGATCCACCGACCCAGTGGCGTGCCGATCTGGCTGCTTCCCCCGACAAGGGCCTACCGGGAGGTGCGTCGGCGTCTGTCCGACCCGTACGCCTGGAACCGGACGACGGCAACGACCGGGTTGGTCGGTGCCCGCGCGCTCGCCGCCGCCGGTCTGCGCCATGTGGCGCCGTACCTGTCCACCCCGATCCGGCCGCTGTCGAGGGTCCTGCGGAAAGAGCGGTGTACCGCCATCCTGTGCCAGGAGTATGAGGAGGCCCGCTTCGATGTGTGCACCGCGGTGGGCCGGTTCCTCGGGGTGCCGGTGTACGCGACATTCCAGGGCGGTGAGCGTCAACGGACGATGCTCGAGCGGGTCGTGCGGCGCCGCACGATCAACGCCGCAGCCGGCCTGATCGTCGCCTCGCAGGCCGAGAGCAGGCGCATTCAACAGCGGTATCGGGTCCCCTCGGAGCGAGTCACAGCGATCTTCAATCCCCTCGACCTGACCCGGTGGCCGATCGGGGATCGCGGTGCTGCACGGGCCTTGCTGGGATTGCATTGCGACGCCAAAGTGGCGGTGTGGCACGGCCGAGTTGAGCTGTGGCGCAAGGGGTTGGACATTCTGGTCCGGGCATGGGCGAAGATCTGCACCGAGCGCCCCGACGACGATCTGCATCTGCTGCTCGTCGGATCCGGCGCTGACTGCGAGCAGCTACGCGAACTGCTGACCGATCCGGTCGTGCGGGGCATCCACTGGCTGGACTCGTACGTGAATGATCGGTCCCGTCTGCGGCCCCATCTCGATGCGGCTGACGTGTACGTGTTCCCGTCCCGACACGAAGGTTTCGCGGTCGCGCCGGTCGAGGCGATGGCGTGCGGACTGCCGCTCGTGGCCGCGGACGCTCCGGGGGTGCGCGAGCTGATTCCGCGTGGAGCGCAGGACGGAGGCATCGTCGTACCGGTCGGCGACGCGTCCGGGCTGGCGGACCAGCTGGGTGCACTGCTGGATGACCGGGCCCGTTGCCGTGAGCTGGGTGCACGTGCCCGGACCAGGGTCGAAGCCGCGTTCGCCTCCGCGGCGGTTGGCCGACAGCTCGCCGGCGTCCTGGCCGGTCGACCGGGACAGACGATGTCGACCTCCGGCCAGGCAGGCTGCGGTTAGCGGTGGCTGATCACGTCACGGTCGTCATCCCTACCCGAAACCGATGCCGGCTCCTGCAGCGGACGCTGGCAACGGTGTTCGCTCAATCCGACGCCGACCTCGACGTGGTCGTCGTGGACGAAGGGTTGACTGACGACACCCCCAAGATGCTGGAGCGACTGCCGTACGACCGGTTGACGGTGCTGCGGCACGAGCATGCCAAGGGCGTCTCGGCGGCCCGCAACGCCGGCATCGCGGCAGCGACCGGTCAGTGGGTGGCCTTTGTCGACGACGACGACATCTGGTCGCCAGCGAAACTGGGCGCTCAACTAGCGGCGGCTGAGGAGACACCCGGGGCGGGCTGGGTGTGCGTTGGAGCGGTCCGGGTCAACGAACAGTTGGAACTGCGCGGTCGCGAGAAGGCGCCGGTGGCCTCGACCATCACCGACACCCTGCTTGCCCGCAACGTAATTCCCGGAGGGGCTTCGGGAGTCCTGGCCCGTACCGATCTGGTTCGGAAGGTGGGTGGATTCGACGTAGCGCTGTCCAATTTGGCCGACTATGACCTGTGGATCCGGCTGGGTTTGGCTGCCCCGTTGGGCGTGGTCGATCGGCCGTTGGTGGGCTATCGCGTGGCTGCCTCCGGCATGGCACACAACGTGCGCCGCTCCGAGCGGGAGCTGGACTACATCGAACGGAAGTACCGGGCGGTACGCCGAGCCCGCGGCGTCATGCTGCAGCGGGAGAGGTTCCTGTGGTACTTCGGAGCCTTGGCCCTACGGCAGGGTGACCGGATCCAGGCGATGCGGATACACCGCGACATCGCATTGCGTTGTCATGATCGGCCGGCATACGCACTCAGCCTGGCCCTGGTCAGTGGTCTATGGCCGGGCATTCAGGACGTGCGCGATCGCTCCCACGGCCGCCGCGTTCCGGCATCCTGGCGTACCGAAGCAGAGACCTGG
>JACCTM010000265.1 GCA_013812385.1 Geodermatophilaceae bacterium
CCGAGGGCCGCACGCCGTACCCGCAGGGCGTCCTGGGCGCGAAAGGCTGACCGGCGCCATGGTCGCCAAGAAGCAGCCCGGGCCGAAGGTCGAGCCGCCGACGCTGGCCTTCGCCGGCGCCGCGGAGCTCGAAGCCTGGGTCGCCGATCACCGCGATGACCCGGTCGGACTCTGGCTGGTAATCGCCAAGAATGGGTCCGACATCGAGTCGGTGACCTACGCCGAGGCGCTTCAGGTTGCGTTGTGCTACGGCTGGATCGACGGGCAGGCCCGCAAGGGTGACGACACGTCCTGGCTGCAACGTTTCTGCCCTCGCCGTCCGCGCAGTGTCTGGTCCAAACGCAACGTCGGATACGTCGCCGCGCTCACTGAAGCCGGGCGGATGCAGCCGGAGGGCATCGCCGAGGTGGAGCGGGCCAAGGCTGACGGGCGTCGGGCCAGGGCCTACGACGGCCCGGCCACGGCAACTGTGCCCGACGACCTACGCGCAGCCATCAATGCCGTACCAGCAGCGGCGCATACCTTCGCGGGACTCAGTTCGTCCAAGCGGTACGCGATCCTGCACCAGGTGCAAGGTGCCAAGCGGGACGAGACACGGCAGCGGCGGATCGCGAAGTTCGTCGAGATGCTGGCCGACGGCCGTAAGCCCTAGCCGTCCGAACGGTTCGGAGCCAACGAGCTGGAACGCTCTCGCACCGGCTGGCGTCTGATCGACGGTGAGCGACAGTCGGTCCGAAACTGACTCAGACGTAGGGGAACTCATGACCACCCTCAGCAACCGGGAGCAGGCACGGCCGATCGCCAGTGCGGCCGGGCCCTGCGCCGACGAACGCTTCGAGCTGGGGTCGCCGCATTCTCGCTTGGAGCAGGCTTACTGCTCAGCGCGTGCACGACATCGTCGTACAACTGCACCAACTCGATCTGCGACGTCTCGCTCCAGGGGAACGGCTCCTCGACCAATTTCGGCCAGGACGGTGGCGACGCTGTCCAGCTGGTGTCGAGCGCGGACGGCAGAGCCACCATCGCCTACGACGGCGAACAGGGGTCCTGCTTCTCCGGGGAGACGATCGAACTCGGGACGGCCTCGGTCGAGTGCACCGAGGTCGGCGACGGCAGCGTGGACTTGATCATCAGCAGATGACCGCGCTTCCTCGCCCCACTCCGCGCCGCACTTTCTCCGGAGAAGGTGCGATCAGCTGGCGTCCAGATGCGACATTCTCCGGAGAAAGTCCGTTTACGGCGCGTGCCCGCCGGGTCGCATGACTGGCGCTGGTTGGTGCGCAGCCGGTAAACCTGAGCCATGTCCCGGATCGAGTTGCTGCTGGTTCAGATGGATGAGGCCTACGAGCGGCTGAGCCGTCGATTGGAGGGGCTGTCCGACGAGGAGTACCTCTGGCAGCCGCTGCCGGGCGGGTGGTCCATTCGCCGCGGTACTGAAGGCCGTTGGGCCGCGGACTACGACTTCCCGGACCCGATACCTGCGCCCTTCACCAGCATCGCCTGGCGGCTGCTGCACATCGCAGACTGCAAAATCATGTACCACGAATACGCTTACGGCGCCGGCTCGTTGACCTTCGCTGATCTTGAAGCCCCTCGTACGGCGTCCAGCACTCTTGCCCGCTTGGCCAAGGGCCAGCAACTGCTGCGGGACGACCTGACCGGCCTGGCCGACGATGCGGCCCTGGATGCCGATGTGGGTACGAACTGGGGCGAGCAGTCGAGCGGCCAGGCGGCGCCCGGCCACGTGCTCGACGGGGGTAAGAAAGTGCCAGCTTGGCGGATCTTCTGGACGATGATCGAGCACGACGCCTGGCACGGTGGCGAGATCGGCACGATGCGCGACCTCTACCGCAACCGCTCGAAGGTCCTCCCCCGCGGTGTCGCCCGCCCCTGAACGGTGATTGCTGCGTCAGGTTCGCATCGCCTTTCCGTCCAGCCGAAGGACGTTGGACTCGTCGCGGTGCGACCCGGTGCTCCCGACGTGCTTGTCGCCAATGGCCGGCCCGTTCTTGATCACGTGGACTATTGCCATGGCGTGACCGCGACCGATCCTGAAGTCGGTCTTGAGCCAGTCCACGATCTCCCCGGCTTTGGTGTCGGCGCCGTAGCTGCGTTCGGTAGCCAGGTGGACCAGCTCCTGCGGTGTCTTGCCGGTCTTGTCCTCGACTGCATCGAGATATGCCTGGAATGACATGGGATCTCCCCCTCCTAGTGCATGTCCCTGGTTCCCTCGCGATCATGGAGGTGCAACCAGATTTCGGCCGGGAAAGTGGTCACAGCTCCATGATCGCGGGGGGTTGGCGTGGGCGTTCAGGATTCGATGTTGCTCATGACGTGCTTGACCCGGGTGTAGTCCTCGAACCCGTGCATCGACAGATCCTTGCCGTACCCGGATTGCTTGAACCCGCCGTGCGGCATCTCCGCGACCAGCGGGATGTGGCAGTTGATCCAGACGCAACCGAAGTCCAGGCGCTTGGCCATCCTCAATGCCCGCTTGTGGTCGGCCGTCCAGACGCTGGAGGCGAGGCCGTATTTCACGCCGTTGGCCCAGAGGACCGCCTCGTCCTCGTCGCTGAACCGCTGGACGGTGATCACCGGACCGAAGATCTCGTCCTGGATCACCTCGTCGTCCTGGCGCAGCCCGGAGACGACCGTGGCTTCGTGGAAGTAACCGTTCTCGCCCTGCCGATGTCCGCCGGCGGAGACGTTCGCGTGATCGGGCAGCCGACCGAGCATCCCCGTGACCTGGTCGAGTTGGTTCGCGCTGTTGACCGGGCCGTAGAGCACATCCTCGTCGTCGGGCATCCCGGTCTTGGCGTTGTTCTTCGCCTGCTCGGCCAACGCCGCGACGAAGTCGTCGTGGATCCGCGGGGAGGCCAGGACCCGCGTCGCAGCCGTACAGTCCTGCCCGGCGTTGAAGAACCCGGCCGTCGCAATCCCCTCTGCGGCAGCAGAGAGGTCGGCGTCGTCGAAGACCACGACCGGAGCCTTGCCGCCGAGTTCGAGGTGGACCCGCTTGATGTCGTTGGCCGCGGCCTTGGCGACCTCCGAACCCGCCCTGATGCTGCCGGTGATCGAGACCATCGCCGGGGTCGGGTGGCTGACCAGCAGCCGGCCGGTGTCCCGGTCGCCGCAGACCACGTTGAACACGCCCTCGGGAAGGTGCTCGTTCATGATCTCCGCCATCAGCAGCGTCGAGGCCGGTGTGGTGTCAGAGGGCTTGAGCACCACGGTGTTTCCGGCCGCGATCGCCGGAGCCCATTTCCAGACAGCCATCATGAACGGGTAGTTCCAGGGGGTCACCTGGGCGCAGACGCCGACCGGCTCCCGTCGTACCCAGGAGGTGTGACCGGCCAGATATTCGGCCGAGGCCAGCCCGTCCAGGACCCGTGCGGCGCCGGCGAAGAACCGGATCTGGTCAATCGCCGGCGGCAACTCCTCGCTGGTGGTCAGCCCGATCGGCTTGCCGGTGTTCTCGCTCTCCACCTTCACGATCTCGTCGGCCCGCTCCTCGATCGCGTCGGCGATCTTGAGCATCGCCCGCTGCCGCTCCGAGGGTGTGGTGTCGCGCCATTTCTCGAACGCCGCAGCTGCCGCGTCCATCGCCGCGTCGATGTCGGCCTGCCCGCTGATCGGCGCCCGGGCGTACGGCCGGCCATTCGTCGGGTCGATCACCTCGCTCGTACGGCCGTCCGAGGCGTCTTTGCGCTCACCGTTGATCACGTTCTGCAGGGCCCGCAGCTCAGTCGTCGAGGTCATCTCCGCAGAATGTCAGCCCGCTCTGGGCTGGAACACCCCTGCCGCCCGAGGTCGCCCTCGTGATCTTGACGAAAGTGTCGGTTCACGGGCCCATTTCTCCTGCTGAACCGACATTTTCGTCAAGATCACCGGTGTGCGGGCGGGCTGGGTGGGAGGTCTAGGGCCGGGTTGCGGTCGAAGAAGCCGGCCGGCTTGAGCTGGAAGGACACGATGTCGGCGGGCATCACCGGCCAGTCCTCGGGGCGGGTGATGTGGTGCAGCCCAAACACATACCAGAGCACGATGTCGGTGTCCTCGATCGA
>JACCTM010000276.1 GCA_013812385.1 Geodermatophilaceae bacterium
ACCGTGGCCCTGCTCCTTGCCCTGCTCAGCATCGGAGTGCTGGTCTATTTCATCCACCACGTCAGCGACTCCGTACAGGTGTGGACGCTGGCGCAGCGGACGAGTGCTGACCTCCTCGAGGTGGTGAACCGCGTGTTCCCCGACGATGGCGGCGGCGAGACCGGGCAGTGCAGAACGCTCGCCGAACTGCCGACTACCGACGGTGTCGCTGTGCGCGCCGACAGTTCTGGCTATGTGGTGGCGGTGCGAGATTCGCAACTGGTGTCCGCAGCAACGAGACACGATGCGGTGATGATGCTGCGAGTACGGCCCGGTAACTTCTGTGTCGAAGGCACCACCCTGGCAACGGTGTGGTCGGACGCGGCTGCACGCGACGTGTTGGAAGGCACGGTGCGCTCGGCCGTGATCCTGGCGGAGGAGCGTACGACCGATAAAGACGTGATGTTCGCGGTACAGCAACTCGTCGAGATGGCGGTACGAGCGCTGTCTCCGTCTACGAACGATCCGTTCACCGCAGTCAACGCGCTGGACCAGGTCTCGGTCGGTCTATGTGCCCTGGTGTCCCGACCGCTGCCGTCGCCGGACCGCCGCGACGAAGCCGGGGTCCTACGGCTGCGCAATCCGGGTGTAGTACCCACTGAGGCTCTGGAGTTCGTCTTCGATGCCATCCGGGTTTACGCCCTGGAGCATCCGCTGGTGCTGCAGGCCATCCTGGAGATGAGCGCCCGGGTCGGCGGCCGAGCCCAGGATCTGGCGCTACGGGAACACCTGGCCAACCAACTCGACCTGTTGCTGGCCGCATATGAGCGCACCTCCCCACAGGCGCACGACCTGAGCCGATTACGCACGCGCGTGGCACCCGTTCGCCAGAACTTACTGGCCAGCGGGGCGCTGGATTGAGCGACGCGATCGCGCGGTTCGCGGGCGCTAGCTTCGTTGGGAGTTCCTACAGGTTGTCGGTCTCGAAGGTGTTGCAAGCATCAACCGAGCCCTGGTCGAACCCGATCATGAACCACCGTTGACGTTGCTCAGAGGTCCCATGGGTGAACCCCTCCGGATTGACCTCCCCGCCTTGTGAGGACTGGATCCGGTCGTCACCGACCGCTGCCGCCGCGGACAGCGCGTCGTTGATGTCCTGCTCGGTCAACGGCTCTAGGAACGGCGTACCGGTCTCCGGATCGGGCACGGTCGTCGCGTTCTTGGCCCAGATCCCGGCCAGACAGTCGGCCATCAGCTCGATCCGGACCGCCCCGGACTCGGGGCCCTGAGGGTCCTGCTGGGCCCGGTTGAGCAGGCCGAGCTGGTTCTCGATGTGATGGCCGAACTCGTGGGCCACCACGTACTCCTGGGCCAAGGGCCCGCTGTTGGCCCCGAACTGGGTTTCCAGGAGTTCGAAGAAGTCCGAGTCGAAGTAGGCCGTCTGGTCGGCCGGGCAGTAGAACGGCCCGGTTGCACTGGTGGCGCCGCCGCAGCCGGTGCTCACCGAGCCTACGAAGATGTCCAGACCCGGTTGGACGTAGGCCGGGCCACCGCTGTCGGGGAGCAACTCGACCCACATCGCGTCGAGGCTCTCGGCGGTCGCGATGATCCGGCAGTCGATGTTCGTGTTGGCCGCCTCGGCGTCGGTGCACTCGGCGAAGGCGTCGTCCTCCTGGACTTGCCCCTGCCCGCCGGTGTCGCCACCGCCGAGGATGTCCCCCGGGTTGAACCCGAACACCAGGGCGAGCAGTACGACGATCAGACCGCCGCCGCCACCGACCGCGATGCCACCGCCGCGCCGTCCGCCCCCGCGTCCACCGCGCTCCCGACCCGGATTGATCTGGACACCTTCGCGAAAGGTCATGCCCCTACCGCCACGAGATCGACTTCCTTCCTCATGAGCTCAGCCCCAGTTGACCCATTCGCTCGGTGTGCGCCGTCGTGATCCGGTTCAGTAGCTCCCCGACTCCGGCCAGATCGCCGGTCCCAGTGATCAGCAACTCAGCCAACTGGTCCCGCTCGGCGATGACCCGCTGAGATTGGGTCATGGCCTCTCCCACCAAACGCCTGGCCCACAATGCCAGTCGGCCGCCGATGGCCGGGTCGGCCCGGATCGCGGCACGTACTTCTCGTACGGCGAAGGAGGCGTGTCCGGTATCGGCCAGGACCGATAACACCAGAGCGCGGGTCGACTCATCGAGGAAGTTCGCCACCTCTCGATAGAA